>NZ_JBHTLT010000003.1:0-40276 GCF_042679045.1 Sporosarcina contaminans
TCACTGCGGGGCATCGAAAAGGTGCATACGGAATTCGGAATTGTGGCATTGGCCCACAATCTACTGAAAGTGGCCGGCATCCGCGTGCTACTTTCAGTATTGAATAAGAAAAATACAAGAACAGGTGGCGAAAAACGATTCGTTTTTCGCCACCTGTTCTATTTTAGGGACTTATTGGACAGCCTCCTTGTTTATATTTCAACTATTTTCACCTAACTATTTTGCAGTAAATGAAAATGGATTTCTTTTGCAGCCTGTTTGGCGGTTTTCTGAGCTGCATTTAATGTTTCTCCTGATGCAATGACGTATGCATAACGATGTCCCATTGAAAGAGGCGGCAATAATAATGTCCCTTTTTTCGGCTTAACATACACTTCTACAACTCCGGGTATCTTCTTCGCTCTTCCTTTCCCGGTCACTTTCTCTAAAATGCCCCTTTCATTAACAATGACGTATTGGGTAAAGATAAACGTTCGATGAGCCGGCACGATCGAAGGCTGTTCACCTAAGTATAATTTCACTGTTTCTTCCGCCAAATCGAAACCGAAAGCCGCTTTTAGCATTTGATTCATCGCACCGCCGGAAATGCGAGGGTTAATTTCAATTAAGCGCCACCCCTTGTTCGTTAAGCGCATTTCAATATGGAAAGCACCATTTTCAATTGCAAAATATTGCATGATCGATGTTAGCACAGACCGAATGCTGTTTTCCAACTCCTTAGGCACTATTGACATGACACCATAACCCGTTATGATAAATCGTTTGCCGAAAGTTATTTCCTGTTGAATAATACCAGCAATCATAAGTTGCTTCTCATAAACGAGAGCCTCTACTAAATATTGCTCACCTTCTATGAATTCTTCAATAATGACAGCTTCCTCCGGCGATTTCTCACGTAACTTCCGAACCTGTTTTTGCAGTTGTACACGATCCGTCACTCGTATGACATCTTTCGAACCAGTTGACGAAGATGATTTAACGATAACAGGAAAGTCGGGAAAATCGTCGCCTAGTGACAGCACAAAATCATCGGAATCCCATTCATCTTCCGGATTGATAATGTAAAACGCTGGGCTAGAACTATGTTTTTCCAACAAAGCTCTTGTCCCTGCCTTATTTTCCATCAATGCAGCGGCTTTCGACGAGATCCCGTTTGGGCAAAACATATCGCATAACGCGAGTGCTTTCGATACATTAGGATCTATGAAACTTATAATCGTCATAATTTCATTCCCTTTCGACTGCATCGACCGTATTGCATCTGCCATGGCAGCCATGTCAGAAGTATCTATGAAGATCATTTCATGGACATCTGTATATTCTTTCCGCTGGGCGATCTGTTTTTCTTTATTTGTGAATAAAACCGTAAAATAACCAAGGCGAACAGCTGCTTTAATCGCTTCTCTGCTTGATCCGGATTTATTCGTGCCGATGAAGATTATCGTTTTCAAAAAGTTCACCCCTTCATAATCCAGACAACTCTTTACTATCGTATGAAATTTCGTGTCCACTACTTGGTTATACATCCTATAACCGATATACGTTCGTATAATTTGCTATAGCAGGCGTTTCGTACAAGCTACTAATAAAAATGAACATAAAATAACGTAGGGGAAGGGAGTGAATAGAATTGAAACCTCTATTGACGGGATATATCCGAAAAATCGTAGACGGTGCACTTGTTCAAGGCACTGATATGCTTCCGATTCAACACGGAGCATATCGGTTAAAGCAGATACGCCATCCGAATACATTGCTTTTTCTTAAAAGGAAATTGGTCAAATGGGATAGACTGAAACCTTTTTTTCCAATCGCAATTATTACCGATCGCATATTTGAGGTGCGTGAATATGAAAACGACTTGACGATCATCCATGTGAAAAACTTCGATAAAGCATATTGGAACTTCATTAACGATTACCGTAGTCAAATCAACATTCCTATTGTTGCTGTTACAGGCACTTCCGGCAAAACGACAACAAAAGAGATGATCCGGCATTTACTGTCCGAGCGTATGACAATCGCTCATACAGCGAGCACGAACAATTCAAGAACAGCACATTTGCATTATTTGCTTAGCATTGATGAACAGACAGACGCAGCAGTGTTTGAAACAGCAGTCGGGGCACCAGGGGACTTGACGAATGCAGCAGCTTATTTAAAGCCGAACATCGGGATTATTACAAATATTGGAGAACATCACTTAAATTATTGTAAGACAATTGAAGGTTATATCGCTGCAAAAGGGGAAATCATGAAAGCCCTTGAACCTAATGGAGTGCTAATCGTGAACGCGGATGACGAACGAACACAAACATTGGATTTAATAAATTTCAAAGGCAAGCTCATTACGATTGGCATTGATGCTAACTGTACGTTCAGAGCAAGTCAAGTTTACTACGGGGTAAAAGGAATGTATTTTACTTTGCATCATAAAGATATTACGGAATGTATGTTCGTTCCAGGGCTTGGGGTCCACCAAGTGTACAATGCTCTTTGTGCGATAGCCGCCGCCCATGAAATCGGGATGCCTCTTGAGCAAATATCGGAGCGATTGAAAAGCTTTGAAACCTTAAATAAACAACTACAAATCATTGACGGCATAAACGGTTCAACCATTATAGACGATACGTGGAGTTTAACGACAACATCCCTTAAAGCCGCTATGCATGTTTTACAAGCTGTCGGACATAAAAAAAGAAAAGTCGCTGTAATCGGAACAGTGACCGATTTAGGGTCATGGGGATATATTATCCATGAGCTTGCAGGCGACATTATTAATGAAGTTGGTACAGATGTGTTAATTACAATTGGCAAGCATGCTCGTATAATGGCAGACCGTGTAAAAGAGATAGGAAAAATAAAAGAGGTCTACGCTTTTAATAGTGAGTTATTAGCAATCGATTTATTGAAAAGGATTGTTGATGATCAGACGATCGTCCTTGTGAAAGGTGACATGTACAGCAAAGCATTGAAAGAAGTGGCTGTACAATTGCGGAAAAAATGAAGAGCAGGCTGGGAAAGTGGTTTAAATAGGGCAGTTACCAAGTCAACAACCATCCACGAAGAATACCGTAAATAGTGAGATCAGGTTGGTAAAATACTAAAGCATCCTTTAATGAAAGGAAGGGATAGAAATGGGTAATCAATGTCCATGCGGGGTTATCGTAAATGCTAGTGCAGCAAATAAGCATGTCCGATTTTTAGGGCATCGCGGAACAGTAAAAGGCGACCTGACCTATCAGGCAAATGTATGTGTCGATCGGCTGCAAACCTCAACTTTATCGCTCAAATTCATCGATAAAGATTGCGATGGACGCGACCACAGTTTTCAATTCATTGCGGATACGATTCTTGAAGTCGATTGTGTCAATGAAGGGAATTGCTGTCTCATCGGCATTATCGGTTCAGGTACTGTAAATGGAGCAAGACATGATTTCGCTGCGATTTTCATGGATCAAGCACCTCCTGAAACAACAGATCGCGTAAAGCTATTCGTCATCGATCAATTTTTTGACCAAAACGGCATCGTTTCCGTTCCACAAGGGACCATCATGAATCAAGGCTGCTCATAATTTTGATCATACGATTTAGGAACAAGGGGGTGAGGAAGTGAAGGGAATCCGAGGGAGATACGGACAAAATGCAATCTTACAAAAAGAACCTTTCATCCGCGGTCATCTATTAGAAATGCAATTGTTTAAGGAAGAGTCTTTTTATGATTTTTTCAGGAGATATGATCGTTTCATGATCAAACCGATTTTTGGTCCAGAAGAGATTGTAATTACTAAAATCGAGTGGGGAATATATGTTGAAACTTTGCAATTCCAGAAACAATTTGTGACAGTACAAGAAGCTTATCAGTATTTAATAGATAAAATGTTGCCGAAGAAGTTTTATATTTTGCAAGAAATACCTGCACTCTCAACGAAACCGTTTCGCAGCTTATTTACCTATCATCGGAAATCTGCTGTTGATTCTTGGAAGTTTGTTCAAAAAACAGCTGTTGATCATTCTTATTCTAAATCACTATTTAGTCTATTTCAGTTGCGAAAGCTCCATAGTCTTCTCTATTATACAGCAAATGCTATTGGCACATCTTTTCCTAATTGCCAAACCGTTGTTATAGATATTGTGCAAGACCGGTATGGCACGTTCTTTTTATATGACATCTCGCTACATGAAAGAAATAGTAAATGGAACCAATCGATTACATTATTGAAAAAGAGATCGATACGTCCGTTTATACCCGCAACAGATCTTTGCACCCCCTTTACACTTTTCAAATTCCTCAAAAACTATAACCAAATTATCCTTAAACCGATCGTCGGCCAACAAGGTAAAGGACTGTTGCTCGTTACGAAGAAAAATAACAGGACATTCGAATTGCGAATGCTGGATGAAACAATTGACGGATTAAATCTCGATCAATTGCTTACGTATCTGAACAATCATCATTTGTCACAAATGGAATACTTAGTCCAACAAGGAATTCCTCTTGTGACGATAGACGATTGCCCCTTTGACCTAAGAGTGATTACGCAGTTGGATCATCGGGATTGGGTAACATCCGGCATGCTTTGCAGAGTTGCGGTTGCAAATTATTTCATTACAAACCGGGCTCAAAAATTATTATCGTTGGAACAAGCTTTCAATGATGCAGGAATTCAAGCTGACATGCAAAGATGCACGGATATAATTGAAAATCTTTGCAATTATGTAGCACAGGAGCTTGCTTCGGAACAAAATGGATTAACGATTATCGGTTTTGATATTGGGATTGATCGTGACGGATATTTATGGGTAATCGAAGGGAATTATGCACCTTCTTTGTCCATGTTTTTCGGGTTCGAAAACAACGACATCCATAATAGGATTAAGCAGTTGATTCGACAAAATAAGAAAAACCGGATTTCGGCGAAAGGGGGGAACCGCAATGAAATCGATTGTGGTAAGTGAAATCCGAAAATTATTAGGAGGCCAAATCATTATCGGAAAAGAGGACTGGGAAGTACAGGATGCCATTTACTATAAAAGGCATGACCATAAAAGACGGAACTCTTTACTGTTTGTAAACCGAACAGACCCGATCGATTGGAAAGCAATTGATCAGAAAGGGCCTTCACTAGTCGTTACAGATAAAAAAGAGATTGATTTACCTCTATTAAATAAGACGACTGTGCTCCAAGTCCAAAGTCTCGTGCAATCGTATTGGAAGTTTATAACGTATTATCGAAATTTATTTGATATTCCTGTTGTAACGATAACGGGCACTTGCGGTAAAACGACAACTAAAGATATGATTCATCATATACTTTCGGAAGACCGGGTTGTTCATGCGTCTGTAAGCAGCCAAAACGAGCCGAGGCGGTCCTTTCCATATTTAATGGGCATTGATGAGCAGACTGAGGCAGCTATATTTGAGCATGGCCTTGGCAACTCTGGTAATATTGCCCACCAATGTATGATTTATCAGCCGACGATTGGCATTATAACGAATATCGGCGTACATCATTTAGATGGTTGTGTAGATATTGAAGGGTATCGGAAAGCGAAATCGGAAATTATTGATGGTGTTCGGAAAGGCGGAACGTTGATTTTGAATAGCAATGACGAAAATATTCAAAAGTTGAACAAACGCCATTTCGAAGGAAAAATCGTTTATTTTGGAACCGATCGGGATTCGGATTTCCGCGCTGCCAATATCCGGTATGCAGAAGGCGGCATGGCCTTTACAATGTACCATCAAAAAAAGGGTTATCGTGTGTTTATTCCTGGTTATGGAGAACACCAAGTGCTTAACGCATTATCCGCACTTGCAGCAGTAAATGAGATGGGTGTCAATCTGCATAAAGCGATTCGACGCCTGCAATCGTACAAAAACATGGGACGCCATTTAGAGTTTTCAAAAGGGGTAGGCGGCTGCACAGTCATTGACGACACATGGACGAACAACCCGACATCGATTGAAGCGGCACTGAGAGTCCTTGATGCTATCGGAAAAAACAAAAAGGTAATACTTATTTTAGGCGACATTAATCGGTTAGGAAATTTCGAACAAAAATATCACCAAGAAATCGGCAGTAAAATTGCCCAAAGAAACATCCATGCATTATTAACGATTGGCAAAAAAGCTCGTCAAATCGCGAAGCAAGCAAGTGCCGATGGCAGCAATGCAATTATTCGCATATATCAAGATGTAAACGGGGTAGAGGAGTTTTTATATCCTCAATTGGATGAGAAGACAATCGTGCTAATTAAGGGGCCAATGTCAAGCAGATCACTTATCGAGTTTGCCGAACGTTTAAAAAATGGCACTTTGGCGAGGGAATAAAGAAATATAAGAGAAGAATGGCTCATTATACATGAAAAAACTAAATTGGAACAATGCAATAGTACATGAGGAGAACTTATTATTAACCTAAATTTAGGGACACAATTCGCATAGGAAACGTGTCCCTAAATTAATTGTTGTTATCATTGTCCTTCTTTATATAAATACAATTGGCTAAATGTTGCGCTTATATTTTGTAAGAGTACCCTGTTTGTGTCACAAGGATTGCACTGTAAGCTGTAAAAATATCTTCGCAAATCAATGCCATGTTCTTATAGATAAAGTAAGTGAAGTCTGCCGATGTAAATGTTATGTTCGTTAGCATAGCTGAGTTTCACTTTATTTTCCAATACGTTTGCTCAGCTGAAGAATAGCACAAGCTGATAGTTCATTTATTGCCAGTCAATGATTAGTTGAACACACGCTTCGCTGTAATGAAATGCTCTTTGTAATAATCGACAAGCATGACACGAGTTATGACGCCCCCTGAATTCGGTAATATAATTCGCTGTTCACCTGCATAAATTCCAACCATTGATGGATTCTTTGATCCTTTTACACTATTAAAGAATATAAGGTCACCTTTCTTCAAATTGGAACGGGAAACTGTTGTACCTTTGCTTTGTAAGTCTTTCAAACTTGTCGCGTTAAGATTGACACCGTTGTTTTTATAAACATAGTTGACAAATCCTATGCTTGTAAACCTTTTTGCACTCACATTATTCGTTTTTCCGATGATCGCACTGTCTTTTAACTTATAAGACGATTCGACAATTTTATCACCTTTCGTTGCGGGAGTGGAAGACATCAAGCTTGGCAAAACTCTTCTTGCAGTCATATAATTCTCTTTGTAATATGGCTTGCTATTCATATCCGATATGACGATATTCTGTTTTGAATCAGCCATATGGATCACTTTATTGTTACCGATATACATAGCTACATGATCGGGATCCGTTCCAGTTTTTTTACTTTTGAAAAATACTAGATCTCCTTTTTGGAGCTGACTTTTCGCTACGTATTTCCCTTGCTTTAACATATAATCTTCGTTATATGTTGCAAGATCTACTCCACCTTTTTCAAAAACATACATAAGAAATGTTGCACAAGAAAATTTGTATGGATAAGTAGGTTTATACTCTGCTGTGCTATACGTAGATTTCCCAATCAAACTTTTTGCGATGCGAATTAATTCATCTGCTTTGGCATTTACAGTTTGGCTGTTCGATTGTGTAGCAGTAGCTGCTGAGACGCTATGTACAGGACCAATGGCAGGTATAGCAATTGAGCTGAGGCTGACACAAGTAATAAGTGCTGCTGATAAAAATTTTCTTTTCATAAATAACTCCTCCAAAAGATCATCTTATTGATTTAGCGACTGACTCGCTACTACGCATAAGGTATCATAGAAAACAACACTTTCAGTCGGAAGTATTTTCCTCTCTATTTTAGGATCAATAAGAATGATGGAATGGTGGGGGCTCGGATGCTTTCTTTACATTTATATTACAGGCATAAAAGAGGAAAATATTACAAAAGCGTAACGGATAATAACCGTTACGCTTTTTCGTAAGTATAGGTCAATTCATTTAATTGTTGGTCTATGTCAACATGTAAATCATGATCATCGAAAAACCAAAAGTCTCGATTTTCAACGTAAAAATGAATGCCTTCCATTTCTGTTTCCACAGCAATTTCATCCGGGTTCTCTTTCGTAATTCCGAGTGAAAATCCATCATGTAAGGGGCTTGAACCTCCATACCGGGCAAAGAATTTAATATAGTCTCCTTGCTCTGCTTCCATTTCTTCATGGAACCATTTCATTGCATCATCCGAAATAACGATTTTCATACAATCCCGCCTTTCTGTGATGCCTCTATTGTATTACATCCATTTCACTTTTGGCTCAGTTCCTGCTTTAATACGTGCAATATTGGCTCGATGCCTATAAAAAATAAAAATGGCCATGAATCCAACGATGATCATAAGATAGATATCACCGCTAATAACGAAATAAATAATACTATAAATAAAACCGACTACAGCTACGATCATTGAGGATAAAGAAACCATCTTAGTAAACTTCAGTGCTATCAAGAATACAAGTAGCACAACGATAAAAATTGGCCAATTATATCCTAATAAAACACCGCCTGAAGTCGCAACAGCTTTCCCTCCTTTAAAGTTCGCAAATAGAGGAAACATATGGCCGATTACGGCGAGCGCTCCTAACAAAAGTGGGTGAATCGTACCTGCAGCGAATAGTGGCAAAAGCGGTAAAAGGACCGCTGCCGTTCCTTTTAGAATATCAAGCAAAGTTACAACGATACCAGCTGTTTTACCTAAAACGCGGAACGTATTCGTAGCACCTAAGTTCCCACTGCCATGCTGGCGTACATCAGTTTTGTAAAAAATCTTTCCAACCCAAAGTGCAGAAGGGATGGAGCCAAGCAAATAGGCACATATAATAAGAATGATATTTTCCATGATGTTCCCCTTTACTATCATTATTAAGCAAATATTTTTCTCTCATACTGTGTGAGAGGAGTGTGGGCTACTGTTCTTAAGAGCTGTTCATTAACGCCTACTCTTTAAGAATGGTAAGCAAATTACGACTGTCAATGCAAACTTGCTTGGCCAATCGTATGTTGGATTTAGCCTACAAAATCACGAAATTTCGAAGTAGTAAACCGATCAAACCTGTTTCAAAATCCGCGCGCAAAACATAAACGCAAAATTGACATTAGTTGTCCTTTTAGTCTATCAGAACAGTAGAGCGCCGACAATATGAGGAATGGATTTATAAGAAAATGCATGCTTCTATTAAACGATATATGGGTAAAATTACAAACACAAATGCCTTATCTCATTGCATAATAGCGCTTTCTTATATACAATTAATTGAGCGACATACCCGGAACGTTGATTTGACAAGGTTTACGGGAAGCAGTACGATAGATTTAGTATAGAACATTCGTTTGATGGGGGTTGCGATTTGACGAAGAATGTATCAGTAACAGCATATAATGATGACTCCATTCAGGTCTTAGAAGGCCTTGATGCGGTTCGTAAACGACCGGGAATGTATATCGGTTCTACGGACTCTAGAGGACTTCATCATTTAGTGTATGAAATTGTTGACAATGCAGTTGACGAGGCATTATCAGGCTTCGGTTCGGAAGTGGATGTAACAATCCATATAGATGGCAGTATAAGTGTAAGGGATTACGGTCGCGGTATGCCTACAGGTATGCATAAGACCGGGAAACCGACAACCGAGGTTATCCTTACCGTCCTACATGCCGGAGGGAAATTTGGTCAAGGCGGCTATAAGACAAGTGGAGGGCTGCACGGCGTCGGTGCATCGGTTGTTAACGCTTTGTCCGAATGGTTGGAAGTGACGATTTTCCGTGATGGGAAAAAATATCGTCAACGCTTTGAACAAGGCGGCAAGCCTGTAACAACACTTGAAGAAATCGGAAATACAAGGGAAAAGGGGACGTTGATCCACTTTAAGCCTGATCCACTCATATTTTCAACGATTAAATACCAATATGAAACGTTATCGGAGCGATTAAGAGAATCTGCTTTCCTGTTGAAAGGTTTGAAAATCGTTTTAAAAGAAGAAGGTACTGATAAACATGACATTTTCCATTATGAAACGGGAATAGAAGCCTTCATTTCTTATTTGAATGAAGAAAAAGATGTCATGCATGATGTCGCTTATCTGGAAGGGGAAGCGGAAGGAATAGAAGTGGAGTTCGCATTTCAATTCACAGATGGCTATTCTGAAACGATTTTGTCTTTTGTAAACAATGTGCGTACAAAAGATGGTGGAACACATGAAACGGGAGCCAAAACAGCAATGACGCGCGTTTTTAATGAATATGCACGAAAAACGGGCTTATTGAAAGACAAGGATAAAAACTTGGATGGCTCGGATATACGAGAGGGTATTTCAGCAATTATTTCTGTGAGGATCCCGGAAGAAATTCTTCAATTTGAGGGACAGACAAAAGGAAAATTAGGTACAGGGGAAGCACGTACTGCGACTGACTCGATCATTTCCCAACAGTTGCTATATTTTCTTGAGGAAAACGCTGAATTGAGTGCTAATTTAATTCGAAAAGCGATACGTGCTCAACAGGCGAGAGAAGCAGCGCGAAAAGCAAGGGAAGATGCACGTTCAGGCAAAAAGCGGAAACGTTCAGACACGTTGTTGTCTGGAAAGCTTACACCTGCTCAATCAAGAAATGCTGCAAAAAATGAACTGTATTTAGTTGAAGGAGATTCTGCGGGAGGATCTGCTAAACAAGGCCGGGATCGGACATTCCAGGCTATTTTGCCATTGCGCGGTAAAGTGATTAATACCGAAAAGGCGAAATTGGAAGATATTATGAAAAATGAAGAAATCAATACGATTATTCATGCGATTGGCGGTGGAGTCGGTTCCGATTTTCAAATTGAAGATATCGCCTATGACAAAGTAGTCATTATGACGGATGCCGATACAGATGGGGCACATATTCAAGTGCTGCTCCTTACATTTTTTTACCGTTACATGAAGCCTTTAATCGAAGCCGGAAAGGTATATATCGCTTTACCGCCGCTTTACAAAGTGTCCAAAGGAACCGGCAAGAACGAACAAGTGGAATATGCGTGGACTGAAGCCGATCTTGACGAAGCAATTAAAAAAATTGGAAAAGGCTATATGCTGCAACGCTATAAAGGTCTTGGTGAAATGAATGCCGACCAACTATGGGATACGACAATGAATCCTGAAACGCGCACATTGATCCGAGTAACGATTGAAGACGGAGCGCAGTCCGAACGGCGTGTAACCACTTTAATGGGGGACAAAGTAGAGCCAAGAAGAAAATGGATTGAAAACAATGTTGACTTTGGAACAGAAGAACATAATATTTTAGAAAATGAATTTTTGCATGTCGAGGGGGACTTTGAATGACCTTATCAGAACGTTACCAAGATCTGCCCTTGGAAGAAGTAATCGGCGACCGTTTTGGACGCTATAGTAAATATATTATTCAAGATCGGGCGCTTCCTGATGCGAGGGATGGCTTAAAACCCGTACAACGGCGTATTTTGTATGCAATGTTCCACGAAGGCAATACACATGATAAAGCATTTAGGAAAGCGGCAAAAACAGTCGGAAATGTGATCGGTAATTACCATCCTCACGGAGATACATCCGTGTACGATGCAATGGTCCGAATGAGCCAGGACTGGAAATTGCGGCATTTAATGATTGAAATGCATGGCAATAATGGTTCCGTTGATGGTGATCCTGCAGCAGCAATGAGGTATACCGAAGCAAGGCTATCTGCAATTGCAGGTGAAATGTTGAGAGATATTAACAAAGAAACAGTTGAATTCATCCCGAATTTCGATGATACTGAACCGGAACCGACTGTACTTCCTTCGCGCTTCCCTAATTTGCTCGTCAATGGATCAACTGGGATTTCTGCAGGTTATGCAACGGATATCCCGCCGCATTCCTTACATGAAGTAATTGATGCCGTGCTCATGAGAATGGATAATCACAGTGTTACAGTCGATGAATTGATGACGGTTATAAAAGGTCCAGATTTTCCTACCGGAGCAACGATTCAAGGAATCGATGGCATTAAGACAGCCTATGAGACAGGGCGAGGAAAAATTATTGTTCGGTCCAAATCTGAAATCGAGCCTTTGAAAGCAGGGAAATCCCAAATTGTCATTACAGAAATTCCATACGATGTAAACAAAGCTAATTTGGTAAAAAAAATCGATGAACTTCGTTTAGACCGTAAAATGGATGGAATTGCAGATGTACGTGATGAATCGGATCGAACAGGTTTGCGCATCGTTATCGAATTGAAAAAAGACATGGATGGCCATGCAATTTTACAGTTTTTATTAAAAAACACGGATTTACAAGTTGCGTATAATTTCAATATGGTCGCGATTTCAAATCGCAGGCCGAAATTGATGTCGCTTCCGATGTTATTGGATGCTTATATAGACCATCAGAAGGAAGTTGTAACGAAGAGGTCGAAATACGATATAAGAAAAGCGAAAGACCGTCTACATATTGTTGAAGGCCTTATGAAAGCTTTATCGATCTTAGATGATGTCATTCGCACGATCCGAGCGTCCAAAGATAAAAGAGATGCCAAAAACAATATTATTAAAAAGTTTGACTTCACAGAAGTACAAGCGGAAGCAATCGTCTCCCTGCAACTATATCGGTTAACGAATACGGACATTACCGAACTGCAAAAAGAAGACGCGTCATTACGTAAACTAATCGCAGAGCTCGATGCCATTTTAAAAAGCGATAAAAAGCTTTCGAATGTTATTAAGAAAGAGCTTCTTGAAATTAGAAAACAGTTCGCCGAACCGAGACGATCGGTCATTGAGGAAAAGATTGAAAATATTAAAGTGGACCTTGATATTCTTGTTCCAAGTGAAGATGTTGTCGTATCAGTAACGAAAGACGGCTATGTAAAACGGACAAGTATCCGGTCATTCAGTGCGTCAAATGGCACTGGACAGGAAATGAAAGAATCCGATTATAGTCTCCTTGAATCGGTTATGAATACGCAGCATCATTTGCTCATTTTTACTTCACTCGGCAATTATGTCTATCAGCCGGTTCATGAATTGCCGGATATTCGTTGGCGTGACTTAGGGCAACATTTATCGAGCATAATTTCTCTTGATCAGAACGAAGAGATTGTAGCAGCAATCGGAGTAGAAAGCTTCGACCAGGAAGCTTCCATTTTGACGGCTTCAGATAGCGGCAATATTAAGCTGTCGAAGCTCTCTGATTTCCATGTTCAACGGTATTCAAGGACATTTAAAGCGATGAATTTGAAAAAAGGAGACCGGTTAGTGGATGCTCAGCTCGTGAAAGGTGAGGAAGACGTTATTTTATTCACAGAGCATGCATACGGGCTAAGGTTCTCCCTATCTGAGCTTACCGAAACGGGTGTCCGAACAGCAGGTGTCAAAGGTATTAACTTAAAAACAAATGATCGTCTCGTTGCAATGACTGTTATCCGAGATGAGACTGAATCGATATTGATTGCCACTCAACGTGGCGCTGCAAAGCGAATGGCGCTGAAAGAGATGGAGCCCGCCGCAAGAGCTCAGCGTGGCGTTGTCGTGTTGAAAGAATTAAAAACGAACCCTCATAGAATCATCGGTGTAGAACTTGTAAAACCGACTGATTCGGTCATTTTAAGCACGAAAAAAGACGATAAAGTACAAGTTGAAGTAAACACACTTAGATTAGTTGACCGATATTCTAATGGTAGCTTCCTTGTCGATGAAAATGATGCCGGACAAGTAGAAAAAATGTATAAAGAATTAAAAGCAGAAGTAAAATAGGGAATGAAGTCACGGGAAAGTTTCTCGTGACTTTTTTCGTTGCTTTCCGTATAATAGTTCGAAAAGCGAAGTAAATTAGGAATGAGGATGGGGTTATGTGGAAAAACCGGAATGTGTGGATCATTCTATCGGGTGAATTGATCGCCGGACTTGGATTATGGACCGGTATAATTGGCAACTTAGAGTTTTTACAGGAAAAGATCCCGTCAGATTTTGTAAAAGCACTCATATTAGCAATTGGGCTACTTGCAGGGATCATCGCCGGACCTTTAGCAGGGCGTATTATTGACCAATCCAGGAAGAAGACCGTATTGCTCTTGGCTGGCCTTGGAAGGCTGCTAAGCGTTGCATTTATGCTAATCGCAATTGCAACAGATTCAGTTTGGTGGATGATGGGGTTCGTTATCGCTATACAATTATCAGCTACTTTCTATTTTCCAGCACTGCAATCAACAATTCCGCTCGTCGTTAAAGATGATCAGCTGCTTGCGATGAATGGCTTGCATATGAATATCGCAACGATTGCAAGGGTAGCAGGGACGGCATTAGCCGGTGTTATGTTAGTCTATTGGTCTTTATCATCTCTCTATTGGATTTCTGCAGTCGCCTACGCAGTGCTGCTCATCTTTACGATGATGCTGCGTATAGACGAAACGAGAGATGAAGATGTTCGAAACAAGGGCAATAAAGAAAAAAATAACTTTAAAGATATGTTTCCTGTGTTGAAATCGTATCCCGCAGTTAGCATGACATTAATTATGACGATGATTCCTTTATTATTTTTAGGCTCTTTTAATTTAATTGTTATTAATCTAAGCGAAATCCAGCAATCTTCAACGATAAAAGGCCTTGTTTATGCAGTGGAAGGGATCGCCTTCATGGTCGGTTCTTTTGCAATAAAATATGTTACAAGAAAATGGAAAACAACATTTATCTTATTTTTCTTCGCTACAATGGTAGGTATCGCAGAATTCTTGCTTGTTTTTGCAGAAAATTTGATTTTATCTTTAAGCGCTTTCGCTTTTTTAGGCTTTGCATTAGGCTGTTTTTTCCCAACAGCAATGGTAATTTTTCAGAAACAAATGCCAAAAGCATACCATGGACGTTTTTTCTCTTTCAGAAATATGCTGGAAAGAGTCATGTTCCAAGTTGTGCTGCTAAGTGCAGGGGCATTTTTGGATATTGTAGGGTTGCAAACGATGGTCGTTATATTCGGATTCATTAGTTTAAGTTTAACAGCGATTTTTTTCCTGCAAATGAAACGCAGGAATATTATATTAGAACAGCAAGTAAAGCCGTCGGTAGTTAAGACGGTTTAATAACTAAATATATGAAAAAGCGTAAGATGGAATGGCAGATGTCCGTTCCATCTTACGCTTTTTCTTTTCTGATTGGACATTTCTTGTAATGATTTTAGTCTTCGATCCATAAAGATAGTCGACAGAAGGCAGGGAAAAGATAGGGAATTTGGGCGAGACATACGCAAGTGAGAAATAAAGTGGTTTCTTCTTTGCATGGTACATAATGTGGATTTAACAGTGGAGTTGACTCAAAAAAATATTTTCATGCTTTAAATAGAAACACCCTACATTGGCAAATATATATTACTTCGGACAATATTCATGATCAAATACAGGAGTCGTATTTTTCAGAAGTGTGTTACAATAGTTATTATAAGCCAGTTGTTTTCAATGTATAAGTTTTATGAATAAAGTTAATTTCTTCATAACCTTTACGTCCAGCGAACGGCCTCGATCATTCGCAACAGTTGTTCGAAAATCGGCCAGATGGATGATAATCGTTCAGTGTTTTTTACTAGGAATGTATTCAAATAATAGTACTGGGAGGTAAAAATGGACCATGAAGAAAAGAAGAACACTAATTATATAAATTTAAATAATCAAAAAGTATATTTCAACATTGTCGGGAATGGTGAGCCTATTGTCTTCCTCCATGGCGGACCAGGAAGCCAACATCAATTCTTTTTGCCTCACGTTTTACCTTTATCTAAAAACTATAAATTGATTTTTTATGATCAAACGGGTTGTGGTCAATCAGAAACAGAAAAATCCGGCCAGTACTCCATGAGTATGGAAGTAGAAGTTTTAGAATTGTTAAGGAAAAAACTATGTTTAACTAAAATGAACTTATTCGGAGAATCGTGGGGGTCTATGCTTGCATTACTTTATGCCACTACATATCCAGAGCGAGTCAATGGGCTATTTTTAACTGCTGCAATAGGTGTTACGGCTCAAGGGTATAAAAGCTTTCAAAAAGAACTTATGAAAAGACTTTCTCTCAAGGATAAAATTAGGCTATTTATATTTTCATTTAAAAAAGTGAATAAAGATAATGAAAGAGTCTTGGAAGTTTTAGACCCCTACTATGTATTCTCAAAAGAAAGTTTACAAAAGAAAAAGGTTTTTAAAATGAACAAGGTAGTAAAAAAAAAAATCATAGATGATATAGTAAAAAACTATGATTTAACCGATAAACTTTTTAAACTGGATCAAATCCCAGATATGGTTGCACAAGGAAGTCATGACATTTTAGATCCCTCTAAAATTAAACAACTTTTAATAGATTATATACCGCATGCAATATTAGTTGAAATCAACAATGCCGGTCATTGGACAGTAGTTGAAAAACCACAGGAAATTATTTCAATTGCAAAAGATTTCTTCAGCTCATCTAATTGCTAACGTTTTTTACGTCAATTTTTTTTTATGGGGGACTAATGAAAAGTGATGTGGGTATCTCTGAAAAAGCTGCACATTAGGGGGGATATTTAATGATCGTTAAACTGTCTAAAGAAGATTATTATAAAGTTAATAAATTATTGGTTACTCCGCAAGAAAAAAATGAAAATGTATTAAATGCAGTTATTAGCGGTATGAATCAAGGCGTAGTATATGTTGATCAAATAGAGGAGCCTCATACTGCTATTGTATACGCGGTAGGCTTGGGATACTATCTGCTCGGCGATCCAGAGAATGGGTTATTTAACAGCTACCTTGGTAATTTAATTTCCACACAATTAAAGCAAGAAAGTCTGGATTCATGTGGAGGAGTTTGGTTTATCGGCAATATCTTTAATGAATCTTGGAAAAAGACTTTGCAAAAAGTGGTATGGGCGTAAATATTATGTTGGGTATAACGTCTATTACGAATTGGTTACGGAGCGTTTCAAAAAAGGATTGGAGCAACCAGGTCATATACTTGATGAAGACCTTGCCATGGTAAGGATTACTAAGGAATTGATTAATGCTGACGAGAGGCTAAGGGAAGAGTTAAAAGAGTATTGGTCCTCGGCGGAATCTTTTACTCAACATGGATTAGGATATGCTATTTTAAAAAATGGCAAGGTAATAAGTACATGTTACTCATGTTGTGTTAACGGAGACCGCCATGAAGCATATATAGCAACATTTGATCAAAATATGCGAAATTGTGGTTTGGCAACGATATTAGGACAACAATACATAAAGGAATGCTTAGAAAGAGGGTATGGTGTGTATTGGACAACTGATGAATCAAACGAGCCGTCCAAAAGAGTGGCTGAAAATTAGGATTTGATTATTCTAACCGATTGATGTCGTTCGAATTTGAGTTTTGATAAAACAACAACAAGGACTTGATGAGCGATACACAAGGAAGGTGGAGCCAAAGTGACTTGTTTACAAGCTGGATATGGACTTGATGGAGATGGATACATCATCAGCGATGTTCATATAGACAAAATCCATTCTATTTTTCTCCCTCTCATACATGATTCAATCAAGGAAATAGGATTGCTGTTTCCAAATCAACTGCATAGTGTCTATGTATATGGCAGCGTTGCAAGAGGTGAAGCAATTATAAATAAGCTGATTAATGGGAAAGGGAGAAATGAATATCTATGAATAGTTATTCCGAAATATTTAACGAAATAGTTGATATTGTTCACTCTGACTATGCTGGTTATGAAGAAAAACAAGATTGGGATGAACCTGAATATTATCGTGAAGAAATTAAGAAATTAGAGGGCCAACAGGAATTAACACCACAGAAATTTACTGAAATCGTTGATGACTATCTCATTAGTTTTCAAGATCGTCATATGTATTTTAATTTTGAAGGATCAGACAACGTAAAAACTATCACCCGTGGTTTTCGAACAAGAAGATATAAGGATGTCCTTTATGTTATAGAGACATTCGAAGAAAATCGATTTCCAAAAGGATCAAAAATTGTCGCAATTGACGATCGAACAATTAATCAAGTAATAGCTTCGAATCCGAGTTCATTAAGAGGAGCTAGTGCAGAACGTGAAGATTGGTCGCATATCATTAATAAATCATCATTTGTTACAATTGAAAACGAAAATGGAGAGCATATTAAATTTGGTTTGAAAGATTACGAACCAGTTTCTAAAAAGAAAGAGCATACACTAGAAGTAATAAACGAAGGAACTTTAGTCATCACTTTGCCGAGTTTTGCTGATGTGGACAGTACCTTGGATTTTGTGAAAAATCAAGATGCTAAAATAAAAAAATGTACAAATCTAATTATCGATGTAAGAAATAATAATGGTGGAAATGGACAAGCCATTTCAACGTTAGTTCCATATATTTTCCCAAGCGATGAACACCCAAGTACTGAAGGTGAATTAAGGGAGTTCAATTATACCAATCGAAATTCTGATTTATTTATTCAATTATGTCAGAATTTTAGAAAGGATATAAAAGATCAAGAGACATTAGATGTCCTTGATTTTGCGGAAGAACAATGTAAGAAGTACCGCGGTCAAGGTTTTGTTGCATTAGATTTTTCCGACTCGTTGAAGGATAAAGCATCTAAGTTCGAAGGAACTGATTTTCCTAAAAAAGTAGTTGTTATGACTGACGTTTATTGTGCTAGTGCAGCTGAATACTTCGTAGAGATGAGTATGTCGTCTTCTAAAGTAACCGTAATTGGACGGTCCACTATGGGGGTGAATGATTATAGCGATTTAGTTATCAAAAAGTGGGCCGATATGTTTTCACTTTATTATCCAATATCACGCCGTGTACAAAAAACTTTAAATCATCCATTACACGGTAAAGGGATTCAACCCGATCGTTATATACCTTGGACTCCTGAGCATATCTATAAAGATATAGACCTTTTATATGCATTGGAAATATTAAAAGAAGAAGTTAATATATAAGGAATTATTATTTAAACAAGAAAATGACACTTACCAAATGAGGTGTTTGATTTAAATTTTTAGTATTACATTAACGGACGTGATTGCTGAAGATCAAAAGCCAAATTCCTACTGAAAATAGGGTGGGATTTGGCTTTTGATCATCTGAATAATAACGCTTATCCCATTGGGGTTTAAGTAATAAAAACAAAAACTATCTTAATCACAGTTACAGAAGTGGGGCATTCTAAGATTATTGATCAATCCGTTCCTAATGTGATTGGGGATAATGATGCCTTATGGGACACTGGAATATGAAACTAATCAAGTATAATGTATAAATGCAGCATTAATAAAAATCCTAATTGGTAAATGAATTGGGTAATTCAACTCGATATATAGATCGGACTAAACTAATAGTCCAAACTTTCATGTCCAAATAGTTCGGACTTTGGTGTCCTTGTACAATAAAAAACCCTTTTTATCTCACTGTCTTAAGTATACTTATCATTGATACGTAACTCTCTATAATATATATTATGACGGGGGCGTTCTTTAAAAGAGTTTTTTTATTTACTCCTCTATTCTATATCTATAGTTTCTATCCTTACTTTCCTCTACATTAATGTATTGCACACTATACTCGATAAGATCGTTTATATATAGTTTCTGTTCCTTCGCTTTTTCCTTAATTGCTGATAGTAGTTCTTTGTCATATGTCGTTTTGTATTGAACTCGATCTTTCGGTCTCAAATCTTTATTAAATGAAATAACATCTTGTTTTAATACGTGTAGCAATCCGCTTTCTAATAAATAATTGACATGCGTATCATTATCTTCAGCAATCCTTTGTAAATCATCTAAAATTGCTTTGCTAATGTTTGTTCTGAATTTTACTCGATCTGTGTCGGTTGTTTGCTGCAGTTTACCGTCAATAATTTTCCACATAGTAAAACACTCCTTCAAAAATGATATTTATCTCCAATATACATTGCATAAGCATACAATTCCTTAAGTAAGATTAGTGTTTGTTATTTCTCTAAAAATGTTAGGATCTTCCAAATTTTAGGTGGTTCACGTTGGTTTTTGCTTGCTGTTTTCATGATTTTATACGTGAAATGATAGGGTTTTAAGTCTGATCTGTAACGGTATTTATGAATAGCAATTTCGGTAAAACTTCTGCTATTTAACAAACAAGAACGATTATGAAAGTAAACGTTCGCTCAACCCAAATTTTATTGCTGTACCGTAAAGTCGTAAAGCTGGACAAAAGCCCATCCGGCATAAATTGATCGGATGGGCGCTTATTTATCTTTCTGTATAACGGACTCGATCGGTCGCTTGCAATTCCTTCAGATTAGAGGCTCCAACACCGAACATAGCGATGCGCAACTCCAATTCTTTCGTTTCCATCACTTGAATGACGTCTTCAACAGATTGAGTCGCTTCTTTCAGAATAGATCTGCCAAATCCGACTGCATCAGCACCTAAGGCGATTGTTTTCGCTGCATCAAGTCCTGTAGCCATTCCGCCACTTGCCACGATCGTTTGATTGCCGATCTTTTTGCGGACTGATGCAACGCTGTCGACAGTTGGGATTCCCCACTCACTAAATGCATCTGCTGCAGCGCGTTTTATAGGATCGGCTGATCGGTATTTTTCAACCTGGCTCCATGACGTGCCGCCCGCTCCTGCAACGTCAATGAAAGATATGCCCACATCTGTCAGCTTTTTAGCAATGTCGCCGTCAATTCCCCAACCTACTTCTTTTACTCCGATAGGAATGTCCATTTCAGATACCAATTTCTCGATTTTTATAAGTAAATCTTTGAAATTCGTATCTCCATTCGGTTGAATTACTTCTTGTATGCTATTTAAATGGAGTACGAGTGCATTTGCATCTGACATTTCTACAATTTTCTTACATAAGTCAGCTTGGAAGCCATAGTTCAGTTGTACAGCTCCTAAGTTGGCGATAATTGGAACGTTGGGTGCATATTTACGGACTTGAAACGAAGCTCTATGTTCTTCGCTCTCGATTAGCGCTCTCATTGATCCTAAAGCTAACACCCAGCCCTTTTCCTCAGCTGCGACTGCCAAATGACGATTAATCGTTTCTGCAAATGCCGCACCGCCAGTCATCGAACTAATTAAAAAAGGAGTTTTAATAGCATGGCCTAAAAAAGATGTTTCGATTGAAATTTCCTGAAAATCAATCTCAGGAAGTGCATTATGGACAAAATGCACCCTTTCAAGCCCTGTTGTAATATGATCGCCCGTCACTTTTTCATTCAACGCGATTTGAATATGCTCCGCTTTCCGTTGGTGAATCGATTCAGTCACTTGTCTCATCCGCCTTCCTGATCTCCATTGCCCCTTCTTTTGAAACAGCTAAATTTAATGGTTCAATGTTTGAAGATGCCCATTCTTCTTTTAGCTGACTTGCGTTCAGTTCCCCTATAACAAATGCAATGCCGCAATCCCCGCCACCAGCACCAGATGTTTTCCCGGCGCCATATTTATTTGCAATGTGAATTAACTCCTGCAGCTTCGGCGTTTCAATTTCCGCTTCAGCATCTCTTCCTAATTTGGATAGTGCTTTTCGATTGCGCGCAAAACTTTGTATTGCTCCTCTTTCATCCGATTTCTCGAACTGATCAACCATATCGTGAACAGCCATTATACTTTGCTCAAGAAAATCAGCATATGCTGCCGGCTGTACTAATTTTAAACGTTTAATCTTCTCAATCATTTTATAGGTTGACATTTCATTGCCTGTCCACCCTACACATAGCAACAGCTCTGTAGGAGGAACGATTTTTTTAATATGGAGTCCAGGCCACTGCTCTGCAATGAATGCATGAAGATTGATGTCTTCTGTTAAGCGGTCTTTTATCCATTCTCCATCAAAAGCACTGTAATGTAAATAACCACCATAGGTAGATGCGGCAACATCGGCGCAAGAACCGTTTCCTTGCGTTTTGAAGTGCACGATGGAAGCCAATTTGTAAATTATTTCTGGAGAGGATGAGATGCCTTCCTCTTTATATAAGCGCAGTATCGCTGTAACTGCGGCAACTACAACTGCTGCACTTGATCCAAGCCCATATTTTCTCCCAGATGCATCATCTAATTCACTATTAATTCGAAGAGTGAACGGTTTTAGCTTGATGCCTGCTTCAACGATATATTGATTGCATATTTGCAAAGTGTTTTGCAGAAATGATAGTTTAGGCGATTGTTCATAAAGATGAAGCTTGCCTTCTATCACATCCCATCGAATATCTTCAAAACCGATATTTGGAAGCTGTAAATGGTTTTCATCGCTAAATGCTATTTCTGCATACACATAACGATTAACAGCCGCAACAATCGCGCTTGCTTCGGGTTCAAGTACTGCAAATTCGCCCGCAATGAACAGCTTTCCGGGAACTTGAATTGTTATAGGTTGATACGTACTATTGCTGTGTATCCCGCCGGTTGTCATCATAAATATTCTACACCCGGTCCAGGATGACAAACAAAAATCTGTTGCACACAGTTTAATTGTTCAAGTCTTTCTTTAACAATCGTTTCATCCTTTGGCTGACAAATGACTTTCACATTTGGTCCTGCATCAATCGTAAAATAAGAAAGAATGCCTTCTTCCCGCAACGCTTCAACTTCATGCATTACATCCACTGTCGCTCCTGTCCAATATAAAAATGGAGGGTTAGACGCTAAAGTCGTTGCATGCATTTTTAATGCATTGCGCTCCAAAACGGTTCCTAACAATTCAAAATCCCGGTTTTTGATTCCTTGTCTTGCTGCTATTAAATCCTCATCAATCGTATCGAGCCATGCTTGGTAAAATGACGAAGTATTCACTGTACGCTTCATCCCTTCCCTGCTCAACACTTTCTTTTCTTTCGCTTCGACCATAACAGACAAGATGCTTAAATCCCATTTATCTGCTGGCATAATTTGGGTAGCATAAGAATCAGTTCCGTCCTCTTTTTCTCCTTTTTGCCATTCAACGTATCCACCATATACGGATCTCGATGCCGAGCCGGAACCTTGTCGGGCGATTATGGATAACTCTTCTTCATTGAGATTCAAACCGATTGCCTTCGATGCTGCGGCAGCCAAAGCTGCATATCCGGACGCGGATGATGCAAAACCAGCTGCTGTCGGCACATTATTGACCGATTCAACGATTGCGAATAGCTGCTTATTTGCTTTATTTCGAATTAGATCCAAAAATGTTTTGATCTTCTGCAATTCCATCCCTTGAATTTCTTTGCCATCTAACATGAATTGGTCGGCTGTCAATCCTTCTTGAAATGTAACTGAAGTCGTTGTATAAAATCGATCTAATGTAATTGAAATGCTATTATTCGTAGGTAGGAACAATTGTTCGTTCCTCTTCCCCCAATACTTAATGAGGGCAATATTCGTATGCGCTTTAACTTTCGCTTGCACGTTCATTCTCCGCCTTTTCAAAATAATGATGCTGACTCATGCCGATCCGGCTAATGTACGTTTCAGTAGCACCGGCTTCTTTTAATGAAATCGATAGCTGTAGTGCATCTTGTTCATCAGCAGCCAATGCTAATATGCAGCCGCCTCTGCCGCCGCCTGTAAGTTTAGCGCCTAATGCTCCGGAATCTCTGGCAACATCCACGAGCCGATCAATGCCTTCATCGCTCACACCTAAAGCTGATAATTCTTCCTGAGCTAAATTAAGGCAACAGCCTACAAGCTTTACATCACCTTTCGCCATCGCCTGTTCGCAATGGTACGTAAAGTCTTCAATCAAGTCAAGCGACCTTTGAGTCGTGAGACGATCCTGTTCGTAAAGTGTTCGTATGCTTTCTACAGCTGTCCGTGTATCTCCGAATCTTCCTGTATCCGCAATGACTAAATGCAATGTCTTTCCAATGGGTAATGGGACAGCCCCTTTCCCTTTTTGGAAACGGATAGGCCCCTCACTGCCAACAGCAACGACATCAATGCCGCTCGGATTTCCATGAGCAAATATTTCCGCCACTTGTGCAAGCCGTAAAATCTCATCTTCATTCGCCTGATGGCCATAATATCGAAACAAACCTTTTACAACTGCATAGGCAATTGCTGCGCTTGAACCTAATCCTCGTCCGGAAGGGATAGAGGATTCGATACGGATCGTTATATTTGGTTTTTCCACTTGTAAATAGCTTAACGTTTCATGTACACATGCTGTAATGCCAGATAACGGCTCAGGTGCATTCTCAAATGGACCACAAAAATATTTACAGTTCAATCGGCATCCTGATTCATCGTTACCGCCTTCTTGTATAATTGCCTTTGCCCCCACTTCAGTAAAGGGAATTGCAATGGCAGGCTTATTGTAAACAACTGCATGTTCTCCAATTAATATGATTTTTCCATGAGCTGCTCCTACTGATAGATTGGACATGCAAGTTCCTCGCTTTTTGATCTATATTCATCGCAATACATTTGATTGCCATTAACAATTATAGGGTACTGTAATTAAGTTTTCAGCTTATTGGCTTCAATTTTTTTAAAGCGTTTTTTTAAAGACGTAACTAACCTGCTCATATTTCATTTTATCTTTATAAAACGAATGAGCGCTTTCTCGTTGTAGCCCTGATGAAAGTGCGACGGTTTCATAGCCTTCGGACAGCAATAAGTCATGTATATAAGTAAGCAGCTGCTCTCCATACCCTTTTGATCGCTTTAACTCGTCCGTTACAAAATCGCAAATCCAAATGAACTTGCCATAGTAGAGAGTTACCATTGGTTGAAAACCGATGACCGCTGCAATTTTATCATTTGCGTATAGAGCGAATTGACGATAATTCTCTATTCGTTTTGCTTCATTCACTAATTGCAAATACGCCACTTCATCTAAATGGCTTCTCAATTGTCGCATAACATTGTATCCTTCTTTTAATTGTTCTTCTGTTATCAACTCACGAATATCGATACGATCCAAATCGCCCGCCTCTTTCCTCTTTTATACTTATCTATTCTACCATTCGGCAACGATTCATACGTACTTTAATATTACTCACTGAATGGGCATATGCGTCATAGTATAGATGTATGTGCCGAAAAGGAGGCGTCTCATTGTATTATCGACAACTCCACTATTTAACGTATTCTCCTTATCACACTGTCATCTCTCCAACGTATCCATCCATCATCCCGATGTCAGCGCAAAGCCAAAGAATGCCATATTCATTCCCTCCCGTAAATGTTCGGAAATTCAACACCTCCGCTAAACGATTTCAATTGCTTATGAAACAAGCCATACAACTAATCGATAAAATTGCTGAATCCGACCAATTTGCTCGAGAATTAATGGAAGCAGCTCAATCCTCCAATGAAAACAAAGTGAAACAACTGATCACTTCTGGAGGAATTACAGTTGACCACGATGTCAAATATACACCAAGTGGTATAGTCATTAATTTGCGCAATGTGGATATAGCGGCAGAATGCTGTATGCTAAGTATCAGCCTAAGATGGTAACTCCATAACCGTTTGAATAAAACGAATCCTTGTCAACCAATACTATAATGTAAAATACGCTTAGAAAGGAGTAAAAAAATGGTGAAGCAGCAGGACAATCAAATGGAACAGCAATTTCAAAATGAAAAGAAAAACATTTTACAAAAACTGCAAAAGGCATCTCAAACTATTCAACAAATGAATACACTTTTTGATACACAGTCCGCGCAACAGGCGGGTCAGCAATTGCAACAAGCTTCCCAACTTTTAAATCAAATGCAAGCGGTAGCTGTTACAGAAGCATCTTCAACGGTTCAACAGCAATTGGAACAAGTAAGAAAACAAATTGACCAAGCAGCGCAAACATTGCAGTTGATTGAAACATTAAACAGCTCCAACAAAAGTTTTAAAAAAGGGTAAAAGACAAATGGACTGCACTGAAGCCGTTTCTTAACTTCAGAGCAGTCCATCTATTTATTTCTGTTTCTTTTGCAGTACCGATTTCACTGCTTCATTAATTTCCTTGTATCCTGTACATCTACACAGGTTGGAAGAGAGCCATTCTTCAATCTGATCCTCAGTAGCTTCTGGATGGGCGGTAACAAGTGCATGACTATTCACAATGAATCCTGGCGTGCAATAGCCGCACTGGATTGCCCAATGATCGACAAACGCTTTGGGCATCGGGGAGTGTTGAAGTCCTTCTATCGTCGTAATTTCTTGATGTACTGCCTCTACAGTGAGCACGAGACAGGAATGCATCGGTTTACCGTTTACTAATACTGTACATGCACCACAATCTCCATTGCCACATGCTAATTTTGCACCCGTTAATCCTAATGAATCCCGTAATGAAGTTAACAATGTATCAGCTGAACGAACCATGATCTCTTTCTTTTCTCCATTTACTAATATGGATGCGATTGTATGCTTACTCGTATTTGAAAAGATCATTGCGCTTCCTCCAGTTCCTCGAACATTTCATTTAATAACTGTGTCAGTGTGAATTGCCTAAACTTTTTCGACGCCAGAAAGTCTTCCATAATTGTAGCAGGCATTTTTGCAACTGCTTTGTTTATCCGTTCTTTTACGTCCAACGAATGGTCATTTAATACCCCTTCAACGACTGCAGACCTAAAAGGCGTATCTGAAAGGCCTGAAAAAGCGATGCGAATCCGTTCATTTTTCAACATTGCAGCTATGCTTACAATTGGATAGCCAACTGTTGAAGTACGTGTTTGTTTTAAGCAAGCGTACGGTAGATTCAAATTGCTGACCGGCACCTTAATTTGCGTTATGAATGAACCATCTTTCACCTTTGCTGCTGCTATTTGTTCAGCAGGAAAGACATCCCTTTCCTTTGTTCCAGCAACAGTAATTAATGCATCCGCGACTAATAAGGGCAACAGCGCCTCTCTATATGGCAATCCACTTAGTAGATTGCCTCCGATTGTTATTTTGTTTCGAGATGTATGATCGGCAATTTTGCGCACCATATTTCCTAACATCGGAAATAGTTCGGACTCTGTTATTTCATTTAACGTAACGGCGGATCCGATTATAAGTTGATCGTCTTCTATCTTTAAAACATTGCACTCATCAATGCCTTTTAAATCAATAACTGCATCCGCTTTTAATTTTCCTCCGCGTGCGAATGTGATCACTTCTGTTCCCCCTGAATAAAAGATCACTTTCTTCCCTAATGACCATTCGCTTGAGAATGTTTTATATGCCTCTTCTATCGATTCGGGTTTATAGTAATCAAATGTAAAAGGGATCATTTTACAACCTCCGTCGATAACCGCCAAATCGTTTCCGGTGTCAAAGGGAGTTCATTCATTTCGGCATTTACTGCTATAGATAAACTGTTTGCAAGTGCTGCAGCAGCACCTATTACTCCGTACTCTCCGATACCTCTTGCGCCGTATGGACCATCTTTTGAAGGGGTTTCAATAAATTCAATGACGTATTCTCCCGGTTGCTCTCCAAAGCGCATCATTTGATAATTTCGTAGATCCGGATTTTGAATAATGCCTTTCGGATTGAACAGGAATGATTCGCCTTTTGCAATGCTTAACCCTAAAAAAATCCCACCCCGCATTTGCTGTGTCGCAGTCATTGGATTGATAATTGTGCCGCCATCCATTACAGTGACTGCTCTAAGGATTTTATACGTGAAGGAACGTTTATCGAATTCAATTTCAACAGCTTGGGCGCCAACCGACCACCATGGACCTGGATTTCCAAATCCTGTTTCCTTATCCATCGGTGTTAAATGACGTTGGATGTGCCTGCCGATGCCGATTATTTGTTCTCCTACCGTATGGCCATTCGGGTACTGAAAACCTAATGAAATGGTTTGGATATCGATCCCTTTATCTGGTTCTGCTGTTACATACACTCGGCCATTTCCGACGGATAACTCCACCTCTGAACATTGCAATGCAACTGCTCCTATTCTTTTCAATTGCCGTATCGCATCATCTGCAGCAGCCAACACTGCATTCCCTGCCAAAAAGGTTGTACTGCTTGCTACAGTGCGCCATTGATGGGGGTTATATTGTGTATTCACTTCCATTGTCACATGGATTTTATTGATGTCCATTTGCAAACGTTCTGCAGCGATTTGCGCCAATATCGTTTTTGTCCCTTGTCCCAACTCAACTGCTGCACAGCTAAGGTTCACTGTTCCGTCCGCTTCAAATGTTAGAATGGCGCCGGCTTGTGCATTCGTAGAAGTTGTAGAGGTTTTCCAAAAAAGTGCCACTCCTTTTGATCGTACGATATGTTCATTTACCGGTACGCTTTCAGGTCCGCTATACTCTATCAGCTCTTTTGCACGTTTCATGCAAGCTTCTGCGTCTCCTAACTTGTTCGCGTTCAACACTGACTGCGTCGGAGTTGTATGTCCTACTTTAATTGCATTCATTAAACGGAACTCGACCGGATCGATATTCAATTTTTTCGCAAACTGGTCCATCGTCCGTTCAATTGCAAAAGTCAATTCAGGATGCCCATAACCTCTGAAAGATGTCGCATATGGATGATTTGTATACATGCAATACGAGTCGCACCAAACATTTGGAATGTGATAAGGGCCTGTACAATCAAGCGCTGCTGCCCTCGTTATCCCTGCCGCTTGGTCTGAATAAGCGCCCGCTTCAATTAAAAATGTATAGTGCCCGGCAATTAATTTTCCTTGCGAATTGACACCCAATTTGACAGTAGCATCAAAACCGATATGACAAGGAGCTGTCATCATATCTTCTTCCCTATCGAACTTTAATTTGACGAGCTTACCTCCGACTGCTCGTGATGCCAGATACGCTAAGGGCTCCAATTGCACGGCTCCTTTTCCACCGAAGGCACCGCCTAACATTGGAATATGAACGATAATCTTCCCAACTTCTATATTGAAAAATTGATTTAGAACTTTCTTAATCGTGAACGGCGATTGGCTCGTTGAATGGACGACGACTCTACCATCTGGATTGATTTCCACCATGGCAGTGCGTGTTTCCAATGCTGCGTGGTCTGATAAGTTGAATGAATATGTAGCAGTAATTGTATCAACACAAGTTGCCCATGCTTTGCCGAAGTTCCCTTTTCGAATTTTAATATGGCTTGCGATATTCGTTCCGCCTACCGGATAAACATTATCGATGATTTTTGTATATGAAGCAGAATTTTCATGTACTAGCGGCGCATCAGACTGAAATGCCTGTTGGACAGAGTTGACGACAGGCAGCGGATCGTATTCGACGACGATCTTTTTAGCAGCTTCTTTCGCTTGGTATTCATGTGTTGCAACGATGATGGCAATTGGTTCACCGTAATACCGAACTTTATCAAATGCTAACGGTGGGCGATCTGCTAAAATCGGTCCGATCGGGAACGGGAACATATCGCCCGTTATAATGGCGCATACACCAGGCACCTTCCAAGCCTCGCTCGTATCGATCGATACTATATTTGCATGTGCTTCTGTACTAGTGGCAACTTTAGCATGAAGCATACCTTGAAAAAATTTATCCCCTAAATATTTCAGCGCCCCAGTAGATTTTTCGACCGCATCAATTCGTTGTTGAGCTGTTCCAACGATTTGTTTTTTGCCTTCTATCAACAGAATTTCCTCCTTTACTTCTCTCACACTAGTCGTAGGATTGCCAAACAAGGTTTCATTTATAATGCTGTACTCGAATAAGAGGGCGGGACGTTGGCTACAACTGTATCGAGAAGAAAAAGCGAGGTGAGTATGAATGGGGTTCATTCCAGAGTTGATTAAAACGGTTTTAAAGGAAGACAAACCTACTGTATTAGCCCAGATTATTCATGTAGAAGGATCCGCTTACCGTAAAGAAGGTGCCTGGATGTTCTTCTTTCAAGACAAAACAAGTATCGGCCTTTTAAGCGGTGGTTGTTTGGAAAACGATATTCATTGCAGAGCGGAAACGATGTTCGGCACAGGGAAAACGGCCATCTATGAATATGATTTACGAGCTGAAGATGATATTGGTTGGGGACGCGGCATTGGGTGTCAAGGAGTCATAACAGTAATGCTGCGCGATGTAGATCGCCTATTATTGAGATTGCTTCGGTTTATGCATCGGCAACTGGAAGAAGGAGTACCCGTCCGCTTTATCCAATCAATGAAAGACCATACTTCAATGATTTGTTATAGTGCGGACAAGCAATATGGCACATTGAAAGATGCTCCGATTGCTGATGGAAAAATCCGTCCATATGAACGATCGGCTGGTAAAATTCACATAAAAGATGAAAGCTATTATCAGCAATGGATTTGGCCAAGCCCAGTGTTGCATTTATTCGGTGCCGGTCCTGACGCCAGGCCATTAGTTAAAATGGCTTCGGAAGTTGGGTATAAAGTACATCTTTATGATTGGCGCCCAGCATATTGCACGAAAGAGCATTTCCCGACAGCTGCTTCTTTTTCCGTAAACAATATGGAGCATCTAATGAAGGAAACTGTGTTTCGCCAATTAGATTCTGTCATTATTATGACACATGATTTTCAAATTGATCAGATGCTTTTGAAGCATCTCCGGAATTTCGAATTACTTTATGTTGGTTTGTTAGGATCGAAAAAGAGAGCCGAGAAACTGCTTTTGAACGAACAATTTGATCAGCTCCGCACACCAATTGGATTACCGATTGGTGCAGAAGGAGCGGAAGAAATTGCCGTCAGCATTATTGCAGAAATGATTGCGGTACGAAGAGGAGCCGAAATATGGCCATCGTTGGTATCTATTTAGCTGCGGGAAAGAGCCGCAGGATGGGGCTTGATAAAAGATCGTTATTAGTTGGCATGAAGACATTGGGCAGTTTAGCAATCGAAACAGCATTGCAATCAAGATTAGATTGCATCTGTATTGTAACGCAAGAAGATGATGCGCTATCATGGCTGCCAGATGCTGTGAAACGAGAAAAGAAAGTCGTTCATCTCCCATGCAAATTGGCCGATGAGGGGCTATCAGCATCTTTGAAGTGCGGTGTTACGTTTGCGAAGTCCTTACATGCAGAAGCGATTGTTATTTTGTTGGCGGATCAGCCGTTTATTACAGTTCAAATGATCGATGAAATGATAGCATGCCACAAAGAACAAAATCGCTCAGAATTTGTCGCTCCTTACTTTAAAGGAGTGCCAAGGCCTCCTATTTTGATTGCGTCTTCCGTATTTCCTGCCCTGTTAAAGTTAAACGGCGATAGAGGTGCAAGGGATTTATTGCGATCGGGCTTTTATAAAGGTGTTAAACTTCCATGTTCAGATCAACGATTATTTTATGACGTAGATACGAAAGAGGACTATCATTCACTTATACAAAATAATAATTGAAAAAGACTGCATGGCGGAATTGTATTTTCCATAATGCAGTCTTTCTGTTAATCAATCATTATTTGAGCTTTCCTCTTTGTGAAATCTGTATCTTTGTAATATGCGTCTTTAACTAACAAGTTCGGCCCTAAACAACGAACCGCTGGACAATGACAGCTAATTGATGCAGCAAGCGAGCTTTCTAACCATTTCTTATGAAGTGCTATCAAATTATTTGTTTTAATATTTCCTAAAGGCGGCGTATCACCGAAGTCGGTTACAATGACATCACCTGTAAAAATATTGACATTTAACCGTGACCGTCCATCCGGATCGTTGCGGACAGAAACATTTTTACTTTTATACAACCTGCTGAGCAAATACAAATCTTCTTCCTTGTTGCTACACGGATAGAAAGGGAGCGTACCGAAAAGCATCCATGTTGATTCATCACGTTCATCTAACAACTGATGAATTGCTTTTCTTGTTTCATCCAATGACAAAACTTCTAACGAACTTGCGAAGTCGCTTGGATACATTGGGTGAATTTCATGTCGGCTGCATTTCATCTCTTCGACGACCTGTCTATGGATTTCCCTCAAATAGGGTAATGTACGCTTGTTCAGCATTGTTTCTGCGGAAACCATAACACCCATTTCGGATAGCTTGCGGCTATTTTCAATCATCCGCTGAAATTGCTCCGCCCTTCTTTCACGCGGTGGCTTTCTTTCCATATTAGCAAATCCGCCATCCACGAAATCATCTACTGTACCCCAGTTATGGGAAATATGTAAAACGTCCAAGTAAGGTGCGATCGCTTCGTAACGGTCAAAAGGCATTGTTAAGTTGGAATTCATCTGTGTCCGAATACCACGTGCATGCGCATATTGTAATAAAGGTAAAACAATATTTTCAACGGATTTTTTTGAAAACATCGGTTCTCCACCTGTAATGCTTATTGTACGAAGATGCGGGATTTCATCTAAGCGTTTAGTTAATAAATCAAGCGGCAATGATTCTGGATCTTTTGGTTGAAGCATATAACCGACGGCGCAATGTTCACAGCGCATATTACATAAATACGTTGTTGTGAATTCAATACTTGATAAAGTGAATGTGCCATGCTGTTCGATGTCTTGGTATGCTTCCCATGGATCATTTACTGGTGTCATTTTCGTAATATGTTTTGTCATTTTTATTCAATCTCCTACAATGTACAATTAATCTTCAACTAAATAAGTATGAACGATATCCTACTTTATGACAAGTGCCAGCAGTCAATCATTCTAAATTAGACCAAAAAGCGTTCTCAACAAAAAAAGAGCCGAAATTGACGGCCCTTTCAATTACTCATACGTATTTCCTTTTAGATCCACGTTTACTTTTCCTACTTCAGTTTTAAGTTGGATCGGATGTTCCCCTGACCCGTATATCGCTTTTCTATCTTCACTTCCAAACAAGTTTACTTTCCCAACACTTGTTGAAATGTTTACCGTCGCATTGTCTGGCATTTGGTCTACTTGAATATCGATTTTTCCTACATCCGTTTGTACATCAATCGCAGAATTTAAATTTTCCATAATAATGGCTATTTTTCCTGTGGCAGTATTCGCTTTTATATTACCAGTAACATAGTTGAAAACTATTTTTCCGTTAGCACTTTTCGCTTTTACAGATTTGGAAACTGTCTCCGAAAGTCGTATTTGGCCATTGTCCGTACGAGCATTTATTGATTCTGCCTTCAAATCATTTACCGCAATTTTTCCGTTATTGATTTTCACGATCATTTCATCATATTGTTTTTCAGGAAGGAATACCTTCACAACGACAGCTTCATATCTCTTTCCAAAAGGAAGGCGGAGCACCTTTCTTGTGTCCTTTATTTTGACAGATAAAGTATCTCCATTAACGTCAGCATCAAGTTGTACATTCGGTCGCTTATTTTTCAATCCGCTCACTTCTACTTTTGCAGATGAGCTTTTTGTTGATTGAACATCGATCGACGCATTTACGGCATCGATTGCAACTTTACTGAAGGATGCGTTCGTAAATGTTTCATCCAATCGATCATGTTTAGTGATAAACATAAAATCTTTGCCATAAATGATCAACAAACTTGCTGCTATAAAAATGAATAGTATTGCGATCGTCCTTTGCTTCATAACACACTCCCCTTTCTAACCCCCATATCAAATGTAAAAAAAGTTTACAAACCTTTCGAGCGTCTTGAGAATGGTTATGAAGTCAGACTTTCGGTGTAGTGAGTAGTTTACATAATATTTTTACGGTTACGTAAACCGATTATTCCTTCAATTGCTCGTAATGCATCTTTTCATCTGGCTCATATTTATTGTACCGTAGCTTTAGCAAGGCAAATAAATGGCTAAACAATACTTTCAGCAATGCATATCCCGGAATTCCTAAAATAACGCCTGGCACTCCGAATAATGATCCCGCCGTCAATAGGACAAAAATGATCGTAATCGGATGGATACGCAACGATTTGCCCATTATTTGCGGCGAAATAAATTTTCCGTCTATCAATTGGACGATTGTCCACACAATTGCTAACTTGACAAGCATAAATGGTGACGTGACGATTGCAATAATGACAGCTGGTGTGATTGCAATGAGTGGTCCTAAATAAGGGACAACGCTCGTAAACATTGCTAGAGCGCCTAATAACAGTGCGTATTTCATGCCGATAATGAGGAAACCGATGGACACCATAATACCGATGCAAATAGCTACTAATATTTGTCCTTGTATATATGCACTAATCTGATGATCTGCATCCTTTAAAATTACTTCGGCATCATCTCGCAAACGCGGCGGCAACATTTTCAAAATCATTTTCGGCAATTTTTCACCATCCTTCAATAAATAAAAAAGGATGAATGGCACTGTAACGATCGATAAAACGAAACCAGTTAATGCTGAAATGAATGAAGTGACACCTGAAGCAATCCCCCCAACGGCATCCGCGATCATTTTACCTACATTGCCGAGACCCGATTCAAGAATCTGGTTGATATTAATATTAAATCCTTCGTAATAAGTAGCGAAAAGAGACGAACGCATAAAACGATCGATTTCTATAAGCATTTGTTTAAAGTAAGTTGGAAATTCATCAACTAAATTCGTAAACTGGATCCTTAAAAAAGGAAATACTAATACGGCCAATAATGTGATTAAGCCGACCAGCCCTATAAAAATAATGAAAATCCCCCAAATCCTCGGGATTCTCAACCTTTCCAACGCTCGCAGTATCGGCCGAAGCAAATAATAGGCAATTGCAGCTAATATGATCGGCAATACAACATTTGAAAAAAAGACTTTGATCGGATAAAAAATAAAAGCTACATTACTATAAACTAATATGATTAGCCCAATTAGCAATATAGAAAAGAGGACAAATAAAGAGGTACGCCCTCCTAAAAATTGAATGATCCGATGTGCTTCTTTCCGATTCAGCTTTTCGTCCAATGAGTCTTGTTCTTTGCTGCTCAAGCTACTCTCCCCTTCCTCAATCAAGACTTCTATTTAGAAATTCGGATAATGCCTTTTTATTTTTATCAAGATCCAATTCAATTACTGCACCGGCATGAGAATAATTTGCAAATTGATACGATCCTTCTATCGGAATTGTCATCGTTTTCATTTCGACGCCTTTATTGATTAACAATGTAAATGCTTTTTGAAGTTCATCTTTAGCAGTTAAATCTGTTTCAATAAAACCATCTAACGCACCCGCTAATTTTGGTAAATGTAGCAGCATTTTGGGACTCAATGCTTCCTCTTTTATAGCTTTCAACACTTCCTGTTGCCTAGCCACCCTGCCGAAATCGCCTTCCGCATCTGCTCGAAATCGTGCAAAACCTAACAGCTCTTTGCCGTTCAAACGTTGGACACCAGGCATTAACGTAACTCCGATTTTTTCGGACATCTCCTTTTGAACCTCAATTTCAATACCATTTGGGAAAGCGGTATCAATAATCGATTCAAAATTATCAAAATTGACGATTGCATAATGATGAATAGGGATGCCAAACATACCGGTAATCGTATCTTTAGCAGTCTGCACACCGTTTAAATAATAGGCTGTGTTCAATTTATATGATTTATAGCCGGGAATTTGCGCGTAAATGTCTCTCATAAATGAAATAAGACGTATTTCCCCTGCATTTTTATCCCATGAAAGCACCATGATCGTATCGGTGCGTGATTTGCCGCTACCATCATCATCCACGCCTAATAACAAATAGTTTTCAACCGACGGATCTTTCGGGTCAACGACATCCCCTTGAAATGGCCCCGGATCGATTTCTTGACCTTTTGCCATAGATCTCCCCGCCTGATATTGAAAATAGGAATAGAACCCTATGATCATAAAAGATAGAAACAAGAAAGTCGTAAACACTCTTCCTATACGAAGCTTTTTTCTTCTTCTCCTTTTAGGCACAGGTCCTTCGTATTGATCTTCCCTCAAATTCGATTCCTCCATGTTGTAAAGTACCTATAAAGACGCTCCCCACTATTGTTGGGTTGCATACTAAATGTAAGTATATCATGAAGGATTGTAATGAACACGGCGGTTCCCCAGCTTATTCTTTCAACTGTGCATATGATAAATGTGAAGGTGGTGGTAAATATGGGACGTGAATACGGAAGAGAAGGATATTATGGCGGTTCATCCTTCGCTCTTATAGTTGTGCTGTTCATCCTATTAATAATCATCGGCGCGAGTTATTTATATTACTAAAAAAACTTAGCACAACCTCTCAAAAGTTCTTTCAAAAGAGCGCGTCAGTGGGCGCTCTTTTTTTAATTAAAAACACTTATTGCATGCTGTTATGCTATAATTCGTGTATTAATAAAGGAGGAGGCAATAGGATGGCTAAACCGAATTTGGCAAAAGCGACATTTGCAGGAGGATGTTTTTGGTGCATGGTCAAGCCTTTCAAAGAATGGGACGGCATTCATGACATCGTTTCAGGATATATGGGCGGCCATGTTGTACAACCTACATACGAAGATGTGAAAAGAGGAGATTCAGGGCATTTGGAAGTTGTAGAAATTACATATGATCCTTCAATCTTCCCTTATGAACGACTTTTGGAGCTGTATTGGCAGCAAATCGACCCAACAGATGCTGGTGGCCAGTTCCATGACCGTGGTCATTCTTATACGACCGCTATTTTTTATTACGATGATGAACAAAAAGAAGCTGCCGAACGTTCAAAAGAAGAGCTGTCTAAAAGCGGCCGCTTTTCCAAACCGATTGTTACTGCGATTCGTCCTGCGGAGACCTTTTACCGTGCGGAAGAATATCATCAAGATTATTATGAAAAAGAACCTGAGCATTATAATGAAGACCGAAAAAAATCAGGAAGAGATGAATTTATCCGAGAAAACTGGAAATAACAACAAAAATCCGAAAATCCTTTTGAAAAGGTTTCGGATTTTTATTTATTTATTTTCTGTACTAGGAAAGTTATTGTTGAGCAACTTTCTTTTCACGATCACCAATCATAAATGTCAATAGGATCATCGTGCTAAATAACATTGCAAAAATGAACAGTGTATAATGATGGTTTCCTGTCCAATCGTAAATGAGTGCAATGAATAGCGGCAAAACCCCAGCAATGATATAACCCCCAGTCTGCATCATCGCAGTCCAGGCATTTGTCTCATCTGCCGTTTCTGTTTCATCCAATGGAAAAAGCAAGGCAATCGGAAACAAGCCTGCAAGCGGGATCCCCATAAAGAATGCACTAATCCACATAAATGTCGGTTCCCCTGTCCATAGAAAGCCAATAGCAATCAAACCCATCACTAAAAATAGCAACAGCCAAAACGTCCTTTTCGGAAAACGTTCGTAAATGATAGGGAAAATTAAGTTTAAAACAATTTGAATCGTTGTCATTAAACTTAATAATCCGCTCGCTTGCCCAAGCGTCATGTTAGCATCAGTTGCAATTGGGACAACCCAAGTAATGATACAGAAGAAGCTTGATGCTTGTAATCCGAAAAAGAGAAGGAACAGCCATGCTTTTTTTGGGCGCCATGGCGAAATGGAAACAGGCTTCAATTTTGCAGGTTCGGATTTTTCTTTTTGTTTGAGACGAACTTTCCCTTTTATGGACAATCGCCAAAAAACAATTCCTACTACAGATAATACTGCCCAAATACTAAGCGCGAACGGATAAGAGCCTGTCTGATGAAAAAATACTGTAGTTAGCCCCGCTCCTAAAGTCGAGCCGACGCCCATTCCGAAAGAATAAACGCCAATAACACTTGTTGACCGCTCTGGAAAGTTCTGTTTAATCATTGCAGATAAAAGCGGTCCTATTACTGCTATGGCAATTCCGATGAAAACAGCTGAAATGAATAAAGCTACATAATGCGAATAAAAACCTCTTAATATAGTTGCTACCCCAATGATGAATAGCATGAGGTACATCGATCCATTCAACCCTACCCGGCGATTCAAATAAGGTGATAACGTTGCAAATATTCCCATGCAAATGACAGGCAACGCTGTTAACAAGCTTACTTAGTATTTGTTAATGAAAGATCGACACGGATAATATCAAGCATCGGACCAATTGATGTAATTGCAGGTCTCATATTTATAGATACTGCAAATATTGTAAGAATCAATAAAAATAAAGTCTTCTTTGAATACTGCTGCGACATATAAGAACTCCTTTGCTAATTCATCGGGAACTTGTGTTCCTTTTCAAGGACCGCTATAATATTAGTAGAAAGGATGAGTGTGCATGAAAATCCTACAATGGGAATATACTCGCAAATATCAGGTGAAATGTATTTTTGATGAATTCCCTGAAACTGTATTCCTCTTTCGAAGAGTGAAAGATTATTACTTTTTGTTTTCTATGAATGGTTTAAATAAAAATGCCATTCCCGAAAGAAAAGACTACGTACGGATGGAATATTTGCTCAATAAAGAATTATGCACTTTAGACTCCTATCGGAACCGCAGTGCTTTCAAATAATCGATCCCTTTCGAGGGATTTTTTTGTAGAAATGAATATGTGGTGTAAGGATTAATTACAAGATGAATTGCACAATCTTTCTGTTAGACATAGCGGGAGCGTAAAGAATATAAACTGCTTTCCTATCATACATGAAATGACCTAAAAAAGTACGTAACACGAATCGAAGACATACCACCCGGAAACTATTTCATGGTATAATGGGAGCATTGTGAATTTAGGAGGATTATTTATGATAGCAGTAAGCAATGTAAGTCTGCAATATGGCGATCGCAAGCTATTTGAAGACGTGAACATACAATTCAACCCTGGCCATTGCTATGGATTGATCGGCGCAAACGGAGCGGGAAAATCCACTTTCTTGAAAGTTCTTTCCGGTGAAATTGAGCCGCAAACTGGCCACGTCATCATGAACAAAGATGAACGTCTTGCAGTTTTAAAGCAAAACCACTTCGAATACGAAGATCATGAAGTGTTGGACACTGTCATTATGGGCCATAAACGTCTTTATGACATAATGACCGAAAAAAATGCCATTTACATGAAAGAAGATTTTTCTGATGAAGACGGCATGCGCGCCGCTGAATTGGAAGGTGAATTTGGCGAATTGAATGGCTGGGAAGCAGAATCAGAAGCTGCCATTTTACTTCAAGGATTAGGAATCCCCGAAAGTCTTCATCATGTAAAAATGGCTGAGTTGACAGGGTCCGATAAAGTGAAAGTATTGCTTGCACAAGCGCTATTCGGAAAACCGGATGTTCTTTTATTGGATGAGCCGACAAACCATTTAGACTTGAAAGCGATTCGATGGCTTGAAGAATTTTTAATTGACTTTGATAATACTGTCATTGTCGTGTCCCATGACCGTCATTTCCTAAACAAAGTTTGTACGCAAATCGCAGATCTTGATTTCTCGAAAATCCAGCTTTATCCTGGAAACTATGATTTTTGGTATGAGTCCAGCCAATTAGCTTTAAAAATGGCTCAAGATCAAAACAAGAAAAAGGAAGAGAAAATTAAAGAGTTGCAAGCATTCGTCGCACGTTTTAGTGCCAATGCTTCCAAATCTAAACAAGCGACTTCCCGTAAAAAAGCACTTGAGAAAATTGAACTGGAAGATATTAAACCATCTTCCCGTCGCTATCCATTCGTCAATTTTCAAATGGGACGTGAAATTGGTAATGACGTTCTTTCTGTTAAAGATCTCTCAAAAACAAAAGAAGGAAAGCAGCTTTTGAAAGACGTAACATTTACAATGGGCAAAGAAGACAAAATTATTCTATTAGGCAATCCACTCGCAAAGACTGCCCTACTTGAAATTTTGGCGGAGGAGGAGCAGCCTGATGCAGGATCCTTTAAATGGGGTGTTACAACATCACGCGCGTATTTCCCTATTGACAATAGCGAGTATTTTGAAGGCCAAGAAGAATCGCTCGTAGAATGGCTTCGTCAATATTCACCGGAAGACCAAACTGAGACTTTCCTTCGCGGATTCTTAGGCCGTATGCTCTTCTCTGGCGAAGAAGTAAAGAAAAAACCGTCTGTTCTTTCTGGTGGAGAAAAAGTGCGTTGCATGCTGTCAAAAATGATGTTAACAAATGCAAACGTGTTATTGTTGGATGAGCCGATGAACCACCTGGATCTTGAATCGATCCAAGCATTGAATAACGGATTGATCGCATTCAAAGGCGCTATGATCTTTACTTCTCATGACCAACAGTTCATCCAAACTGTCGCAAACCGTATTATTGAAATACATGACGACGGAACAATTTTCGATAAAATGATGCCATACGATGAATATTTGGAGTGGAAAGAGCAACAAGCAGTTTCAAATTAATTTTTTGGATAGCAGAAACGGAGTACATTCCGTCTCTGCTTTTCTTTTTGACGTTATACGGATAAACCTTTTTCAATCGGGTATAGCTATGAGAAAGCCCAGTGGTAATAAGTCAAGGACCAAAATCGAGTGAATTGGAAATTTAATTGTATTAGTTTCTGATATCCATGTTTTTTAGGTATGGCAAATAAACCTC
>NZ_JBHTLT010000004.1:0-39846 GCF_042679045.1 Sporosarcina contaminans
TCGGACACGGACGACCTGATTCCACTCTTTCGTGTATCGTTGATACTTCTCCACGAAGGGAGATGTCTCCGAAAAGCGTTTTCCACATGAACAGGCATACCTGCGCCGTTTATAGAAGAGGACCGTTAAACGCTCAAACCACTTGAGGTGCTTGACCTTCTGCATGCGGTAGTCATGGATCTTAGTTGTCATCGCCCCACACTGAGGACATTTGTGAGGCTGCCTTGGAAGCGAAACGTGAAGTGCGGTATGCTCCCCAACCTCCTCTATCTNAAAAAAGAATTCTTTTCAAAAATGAAAAGAATTCACATGGATAAGTAAAGTAGTATGTAGTTAACGTAGTTCATAAAGTTATGGTTTTGAAGCTATTTTGCTTTTGCTTATCGCTTCATTTGAAACTATAAGCAAAACTTTTTAACCGTATAGCGTTTAAAAAGTTTGGCTGGGGTAGCTGGATTCGAACCAACGAATGACGGAGTCAAAGTCCGTTGCCTTACCGCTTGGCTATACCCCAATATTTTTATGTATAAATGGTGGTGGGGGACGGATTCGAACCGCCGAACCCTGAGGGAGCGGATTTACAGTCCGCCGCGTTTAGCCACTTCGCTACCCCACCGGGTTAAAATTGTGATAAGCTGCGCATCTCTTTGTCAGCTTCTTTCATTCATTCGGTCACGTACCTTTGTACGATCCCTCTTTCATTCAATCGCTTCCGCGACCTGCTTGCTTCTCCCAATTTTAACAGGAGTATTGTGATAAGCTCCGCATCTCTCTGTCAGCTTCTATTTTAAAAAGGAGACATTACGAAACTCTTAAAAACAAACATGGTGACCCCTACGGGATTCGAACCCGTGTTACCGCCGTGAAAGGGCGGTGTCTTAACCGCTTGACCAAGGGGCCTTCATAAATAATCAAGACAAATGTTATAGTAACAAATCTGTCTTCAACAAGCAAGGTGTTTTTTAAAATTCATTTCAAAATTCTTCGACTGGTTCTCCACATAAAAAAAGCGACTCCCAATTCACAGGGAATTGCAATTTCTTCTGGAGCTTCCAGCCGGGCTCGAACCGGCGACCTCTTCCTTACCATGGAAGCACTCTACCTGCTGAGCTATGGAAGCATAAAAATGGCTCCGCAGGTAGGACTCGAACCTACGACCGATCGGTTAACAGCCGATTGCTCTACCACTGAGCTACTGCGGAATCGTATTAACTTTCATAACGTCATAAGAGACAAATCATATTATAGCGAAGGGGCAAAATGAAATCAAGTCTTTTTTCAAAAAAGTTTTTTTAACCCCCTGACGACTTTTTTATACTACCATGTTCCACTCATATTGGTCAAGCCTCAATCATAAAGTAATTTAGACAATAAAGCTTTATGCAGAAAAGGGTTTGTAAAACCTGTTGCATAAAGGTTTTCAATTAATAGCGACCCGTTCATTCGGGATATTTTATGCAGCAAAGGGGACTGAATATGAAATACAAGCTACTTTTACTCATCACTATTTGCACTATTTTGGTCTTAATCTTTCCCCAAGTTCCGGGAACAAGCAAATTGACCCAAGTATTCCGTTTGACGAACGAGCCGAACGACGTAATTACACAAGGCACATCTGGTACGGCACTTACGATCAATATTTCTTTTGGGGATAAGGAAGCCACTGAATTGATTAAAAGCTTGGAGGCACCATATCCGCTTTTGCTCATTGATGTAGATTGGGCTGAACGTTTTCCTGAGACGGTTGAATTGATTAAGAAAAAGAATATTCCTACCGGATTGTTGGGACATGCAGGCATGGAATATGAACAAGACATTCCATTGCTAATCGAACAAATCAAAAAATATGAAACGATTTTTGACAGCAAGCCTTTATGGTTCAGGTCAATGGATGAGCAGTTCCCCTATAATTTACGAGCAGCATTATGGGAATCTCAAGTAAATGCATTAGGCTCAACGCGCATTTGGGAAGGCGGAGAATCTCCTCCAGTCATTGAGGGTGAAATATTATCTCTTCCTCACCATCGAAACAAGCGGATCTCCATACAAGATCTAAAAAAACTGCAGGAAAATCGAGATATTAAAACGTTGGAAGATGTCCTTTTCAGTATGACAATCAAAACAAAAAAAATACCAAAATAAATGCGATGCCCAACAAACAGGGCATCGCTCTTTATTTTGCTTTTACTTTTTTGCCTTTCGCTTTAGCATTATTGGCAGCTTCCGCTTTTCTTGCTTTTCGACGCTCGTCCAGCTTCGCCTTATCTTCATCCGATTGGCGGTTATATTTTGGCAATGCCAACAGTTGGTATGCGTTAACAGCTAACAACGGGAACAATAAGATTGTTACCCATGAATCTATATTGCCTGAACGCACCATCAAAGCCGGTAACCATTCAAGAGTTGTAATAACGATCATGAAGAATAGTGCAGAAATAAGTGTATGCTTTTTCGTCCATTTTGCTTTGAAATAGGCAGTAACAATAGAAACAGCCAATAGTGAAAATAAAAGCATTAAATACAATAACGTACGACCCGTATCGTCAGATGTTAATTTGAACCTGAAAAAGATTAGGTCGAATAAAACAACAGCGATAATCAATAGCTGAACCCAGTTCCACAAAGTAAGCGATCTGAATAAATTCACACCGAATTGGTGAACTGTCAAATAGGCAAAGAATCCCATTTGTGCTACAACACTCATTGTAAAGCCTAAAAAAACCATCCAAATGAACGCACCTAAAAACTCTATAATTTCACCGTTCGTCAAATAATGCGAAAAGAATTCCCAACGGACGATCAAACCGACGATCGCCGTGACAAGTCCACCGATAGCCATTGCTCTCAAGAAAAATTTAACCCAATTTCGTATTGTCAAAATACTGTTCCCCCGTTTTTGATTGCTCCCAATAGTGTACCAACGTTTGAAAGAAAAATCTATTTCATAGCATGCTTTATGCATATTCCTGCTTATAATGTGAACAATAATTGAAAAAGCACTCGAAGGGATTTTGATTTCTATGATCAAAAGATGGATGTACTTATCGATCATCCTTTTAATCCTATCTGCCTGCAGTCCACAGCAAAATTCCCCCACTTTTGACGAAATGAAAAAGATGATGTCGGATGCTTTACAAACAGAGGATGGAAAAAAGGCAGTTCGGAAGATGCTGTCAGATCCAGAGTTTCGTGAATTAATGGTGCTAGAGCAGCCCGAAGTAAAAAAATCCATTGAAGATACACTACTGTCAAAAAAAGGGGAAGAATTTTGGAAACAGGCATTTGAGGATCCCAAATTTACTGAAGCTATCGCCAAGAGCATGAAAGAACAGCAACAGGACATTATGTCCAAGCTTATTAATGATTCGTCCTTCCAACATGAAATGGTAACATTTTTCGGTCAAGCAGATATGCAAAAACAGTTAGAAACAATTTTGCAATCCGCCAATATGAAAAAGGAAATAGAAAAGTCCGTAGAGGATACGATCAACAATCCATTGCTACAAGCAAAATGGCAAGAATTGATTCTCAAAGCCGGCAACGTACAACCTACAAAAGAAAAGGGCGGAGACAAAGGCAGCAGTGGAAATCAAGAACAGCAAGGCGGCGGACAACAGGGCGGTGGGGGCCAATAAGCCCTCCACCGCCTAACTATTTAAGAAGACTTACACCGCTTTCTAAGCAAGGAGACTACTATCTCAACAAAAAAAGACTGTAAATAATGTAAAAAGATACATTGTCTACAGTCTGAGAGATGAAGCCAATATGGCATCCATCGCTTACTTTTTCGTTTTATCAATCACTTTTTGAGCAATGTCATAATAAATTTTACCAATCGGATGGTTTTCTGCGTAGACGGAAGGAGCGAAATCTTCTTCGTTCCAATCCGGTTGACCTAACGGGATTTGACCTAATACTTCTGTCCGGAGTTCTTCCGCAAGACGCGTACCGCCCCCTTGTCCAAAAACAAACTCTTTCTCATTCGTTACTTTAGATTGGAACCAAGCCATGTTTTCAATAACACCTAAAATCGAGTGATCCGTTTGAAGTGCCATCGCACCAGCACGCGCCGCTACAAAGGCAGCTGTTGGATGCGGTGTTGTTACAACAATTTCTTTCGTCGTTGGAATCATTTGGTGAATATCAAGCGCAACATCGCCTGTCCCTGGCGGCAAGTCCAAGATTAGGTAATCAAGCTCTCCCCATTCTACATCTCTGAAAAATTGATCCAATACTTTTCCTAACATAGGTCCGCGCCATACGACTGGAGCGTTATCTTCAACGAAGAAGCCCATGGAAATGACCTTCACTCCGAAGCGTTCCACAGGAATGATCCGCTCTCCGCGAACGATTGGCAAATCAGTAATACCCATCATATCCGGTATGCTGAAACCATAAATATCCGCATCAATCAGACCTACTTTCTTACCAAGGCGCGCAAGAGATACGGCCAAGTTTACAGACACAGTCGACTTCCCAACTCCGCCCTTTCCGGAAGCAATTGAGATGAATTCAACATTGTTCAAAGGAGATAACAAATCTTGCGCTTCCGCAGCAGTTGCCGTCCCTCTAAATTTTTCAAGCGTTTCTGCCGGCAACTCCTCGAAACGAATTCCAACCGAATCGGCACCGGCAGCTTTAATAACTTCTACCACTTTCATCTGCAAATTCATTTGCTCCGCTGTGTTGATTTTGGCGATCGCCAATTTTACACTCACATGCTTCTTTTCAGGTTTGACAGAGATACTGACAATCCCATCTGTTTCGGATAGTGGTTTATGTAAAAACGGATCCTTCAATTCGCCTACAACTTCACGGACTATTTGTTCGTTAATCAATTTAGACACTCCTTAGAGGTTAATCATTCTCCCCTAAGTATAACACAATGTAACCTATTCAAAGACTGTATGTGCTTTAATCCTCTTCACCTTCTGCCAAATAGAAATCCAAGATTCCATCTAAAATAGCATCCGCCACTTTGCCATGATAGGAAGGATCCGTCAACAATGCACGTTCTTCAGGGTTGGAAATGAATCCTGTCTCAATCAAAACGGACGGCATCGGCACTTTTTTCAACAAATAAACACCTTTAATCGCCAATGCTTCCCGATCCGTGTTTTTCAAGTTCTCTCGAAATGAATTTTGAATAGAGTTTGCTAATAACTCCCCGCCCGGATGCCCTTCTGGATGGAAAAACACTTGAGCTCCTCGCCATCTTTCTTCCGGAATCGCATTCACGTGCACACTAAGGAATAAATCAGGATTTTCCTCAATCGCAATGGACTCGCGCAATTTTAAATCAGCTAATTTCCTTTGCCGATTTGTGCCAAATTTCTCACTCGGTGCATGCTCCGCTAACGCATCTCCACCCTTTTCGCGCGTCATTACGACTACGGCACCTTTTTTTTCAAGCCGTTTCTTTAGCTCATGAGAAATGCTCAACGTAATATCACGCTCAACGACATCTCCTACCGAAGCTCCCCCATCCAGCCCGCCATGTCCAGGGTCAAGGACAATTTTGACGCCTGCCAACTGCTCGGGCATAAAGAAATTACGGTCTGACGCCTTCACGCCATACCATACAACTAAAAGGGAGCAAGCAAACAACAATCCAATGACCACCCATCGCTTCAATGCCACACCGCCTTTTTCCTCCACTATACGCAGCTAATGGCCAAGATATGATTGCTTGTATCATCGTTCTATTTTGTTTGTTAATGAACTTCTGCAAGCTTAATTTCGTTCAAATACCGATTGAAAAGAACAGTTGAACATGGATATCATCAATAAAAAAAGAGAGCACTGGGCTCCCAAAATTTTTTACTTAAATTCAACTTCACCTTTCCAGTCCAACATACCGCCAACCATATTCGTGACGTCGTATCCTTGTGCTTCTAAAAACTCAGCCGCGCGTCCGCTCCGCCCGCCTGATCGGCAAATCAGCACATATGGCGTCGCTTTATCAAGCTCTTCCATACGTTCCGGAATTTCTCCTAACGGAATATGAATTGCGCCGGAAATCATCCCTGTTGCAACCTCGTCATCTTCTCTTACATCGATGAGATTTAGCGTTTCTCCATTATCAAGCTTTTGAAGCAAGTCATCTGTCGTAATTTCCTTCATGTCAAATCCTCCTCATAACTGCTCCCTACATCTTATATAGGCAGGATGCATGCAGTCCAGCACTTTGATTTGCAGTTCAACTTTGTGAAGTGTATTTTTTGATTGCCGGCAAAATTTCATTGCCAATTAACTCAACATTTCTCATGAGTCGATCAAACGGCACACCACCGAAATCCATTTGAGCAATATAGCGTTGGTGATTGAAATTTTCATGTTGATAAAGTATTTTCTCAATAATTTGCTGAGGACTGCCGATGTTCATGACATCTCGTTTCGCCGATCCAGCCATGAAAAACTCCTTTGGATAACCTCTGCCGTTAGTGAGCTGCATGCCATTATTCACATGTGCATAATATTCCTCTTGTGCCTGTTGAGTCGTCTCGGCAGCATAGAAGAAGCCCGCTGTAGCAACGGGTAGTGTTGTCGTATCAAAGCCCTGACTTGCTGCCGCTTCTCGGTAAGCGTCAATTGAACGTTTAAACGTGCTCACAGGACCACCTAACGTAGCAATAAACATCGGAACACCAGCGAGTCCAGCTTTAATGGCGCTCCCTGTGCTTCCGCCAACTGCACGCCAAATTGGCAACGAACCATGCAACGGTCTCGGTAAAATGACCGCCTCCTGTAATGGGGCACGGAAATTGCCGCTCCAATTCACAACTTTCTCCTTGTTGATCTGTAACAATAGCTCAAACTTCTCTTCAAATAATTCTTCATAATTGTGGATATCATAACCTAACAACTGAAAAAGCCCTACACGGGATGCTCGTCCCGCAACAATTTCAGCTCTTCCTCCCGAGATCAAATCGATCGTTGCGAAATCCTCATATACCCGCACAGGATCGGACGTACTAATAATTGTAGAGGAACTGCCTAATTTAATTGTTTCTGTCGCTTGCGCAATTGCGGACAATACTACTGTGTGTGCCTGCGTCGTAAAATATTCCTGATGACTTTCTCCAACACTGAAAAAGTCAATGCCCGCCTGCTCTGCCAATTTCGCTAGCTCAATGATCTCCTCAATACGCCGGGCTGCAGAAATTCGTTCACCCGTCCAAGGATTTGAAATATGATCTCCCAACGTATACAGCCCGAACTCCAATCCATTCTTCGGGTCAATTCGATATTTCTTCATTGATAACCACCCTTTTCTCTATTCATGCTACTTTTTGATCCATTACGATCATTTTATTGGTTTAAAGCAATATTTATAAGTACGCACTTAAATGTTGTATAGTATAGAAAAAGATACTGATAGGAGGAAGACACTTGGCAAAAAAACCAGAGCTTTGCAAAGTCGATGATGCATTAGAAATTTTAGTTGGCAAGTGGAAGCCGCTCATTCTTTTGCATTTATTAAATGAAGGAACGAAACGGTTCAACGAACTTAAAAGAAGCATCCCCGGCATAACGCAAAAAATGCTGACAACACAATTGCGAGAATTGGAATCAGAAGACATCATCAAGCGAAAAGTATACGCACAAGTGCCTCCAAAAGTTGAATATTCCATTACAGAATACGGCAGAAGTTTAGAACCGATTTTAGAAGCGATGCATGAATGGGGACTAAAGCATACATTGCACAAGATAGAAATGGCTAAAAACAATAGCCAAACTGCAGACGAATAAAAGGATAGCCATTGCGTCATCTTTGACCAAATGGCTACCCTATTTTCATTTCAGTTTATCAGCGTAAAAACCTAACTTTTTCAACTGCTCGATCATCATCTTTTTCTCATCCATATCTAATCCAGCACATATTTCCTCAATTGACTTTTTATGTGTAGGAAAAACTTCATCCATGAATGCAGTTCCCTCCTCCGTAATCGTCGCATACGTAATCCGACGGTCCGTAGGACAAGGCTTTCTCTTCAATAAACCCTTCTCTTCTAACTTATCTACGACATACGTAATACTGCTGCTTGCAATCAATACCTTCTCGCCGATCTTTTGGATCGGCTGCTCCCCTTTGCTATAAATCAATTCAAGCACTGCAAACTCGGTCGTATTTAACCCTAAACATTTAATATCCGCTTCCACGCGCTTCTTGATCGATTCAAAGGTCCGCGTCAATACGACAAATAACTTAAGTGACAATTCTTCCTGTAACGTTTCATTTCGAGTTTCCATAATCATCAACCCTCTTTATTGGCTCGTTCATAGTCACCAGTTACGACGGTTCTCTCACTTCAATAGGAATTAATCGCTGTTCAAGCTGCTCTCTGTACTGTTCGTACTGTGTAGGCAACATGAGCTGCTCTCCCATCTTTTCTAGCGGCTCATCAATTGCAAATCCTGGAGGATCTGTCGCAATTTCAAACAAAATTTCGCCAAACTCCCTGAAATAGATTGCATTAAAATAATTCCGATCCTGAACAGGTGTTACATGATAGCCTTTTTCAGCAACATATTGTTGCCATTCCAATTGATCCTCGTCATCTTTCGCTCTCCATGCGATATGGTGAACCGTTCCAACACCCATTTGTCCTCTTCCTTGTGGCTCCGTTTTCAAATCGATGATATTGCCGATAGCCGCAGATGAACGGAAGCGGATCAAATCTCCTTCTTCCCCGATACGTTCAAATCCCATAATTTCTTCTAACAGCTTTGCTGTTTTACTTGGCTGAGAGGAATAAAGCGTTGCACCGCCAAAGCCTTTAATGGCAACGTCCGGCGTCACTCCACCGAATGTCCACGTATTCAATGCCCCTTCTTCTCTTTCAACAATTTCCAAATGAAGGCCATGAGGGTCATCGAATGTTAAATATTGTTCTCCAAAACGTTCAGTTTTGTTATAAGAAATATTGAACGCCTCCAATCTTTGCGTCCAAAACCCAATTGCACCCGTTGGTACAACGTAAGAAGTAACACCAACTTGACCGTCGCCAATTTTTCCTTTATACGCATCCGCCCAAGGGAAAAACGTAATGATCGTACCTGGCTTCCCGCCTTCATCGCCAAAATACAAATGGTACGTACCTGGATCATCAAAGTTCACTGTTTGCTTCACTAACCGAAGCCCCAACACCCCTGCATAAAAATCAACATTTTCCTGCGGATGACCAACAATTGCTGTAATATGGTGAATTCCACTAGTCTTTTTCACATTGATCCACTCCTATCTATTAATCGACATATCACGAAAATATATATTTCGAATTCGAGATATATAACTAAAAAAATATTCAAACTGCACATTATCTTGAATTCAAGATAATTTTATCACCCATCCGACCGCCTGTCAACCATTAGACTAATTACGAATACTATTCCCATATACCATCTAAAATTAACATAAGCATCAACAAAAAATGGTCCACTCTGTGAATGAGCAGACCAATTTTTTCCATATACCGCATAAATCAAATTAACAAAGCATAAATTCCTAAACGCACGTATAACGCAAATCTACAACGCATATCCCCACATTCAAACGCATAAATCACAACAAACCCGCATAAAACCCCATACTCACGCATAACACATTTCTATAACGCATAACCCTACGAATTTGCCGCACAAATCACATCCACACCCCTAACAAACAACCTGCTTTTTCCGCACCATCTACCAAAAACTCCGGCCTCGAACTCCATCCGCCTTTTAAAATATAATCTTATCCACCAACAAACAAAAACTTCAAAGTTCCGGTATAATCACCACTTCTTCATACAAAATCATGAAGAAATGGTCTTCGGATTTTTCTTTACATAATAGAGAATAAGCAGCGCTGTAATACTTTCAGCAACAGGGAATGTCCACCAAATTGCATTTGCCCCAAATACGATCGGCAATACGATGAGTGCTGGCACAAATAATAGAATACTGCGCAATAACATAATCAATGATGCAAGCCTTGTCTTTTCAATAGACTGAAAGAACTCTGCAAACACCATATTAATCCCTAAAAATAGATAACCGATCGCAAATTGCACAAAACCACGTGATGCCATTTCACGAATTTCCGTTGTATTGTCACCGAATACTGCAATGATCTGTGTAGGAAATAACATTGCAGCAAACACAATGACGAATCCTAAAATGAGTGCAGTGGTGATACCTATTTTTAGAAGTGCTGTCACTCTATTCATTAACTTAGCGCCGTAATGATAGCTGACGATCGGCTGGAGTGCCATGCCAATCCCGTAAAACATCATTAACAGCACTGTATGAATATAGTTGACCATCGCATAGGCCGTGACGCCGTCATCTCCCAAATAATGTAGAAACGTAACATTGAACAAAATTACGATAACAGCTACTGAAGCTTCTACGATGAAGCTTGGCAAACCAATTGCAAATATGCTTTTCACATCTGCCCAGTTAAAAAACTTTCGGACAAACTTCAACTGAGACTGCTTACGGAAGAAGTGAAGGCATAGTACAGCAGCTCCTGTCATCGTGGAAATGACAGTAGCCAACGCACAGCCCGTAACTCCGTAGTCAAGTACGAATATAAAGAGATAATTTAATACGATATTCAAAATAGATGTTGTAATCAAACCGATCATTGCAAGCTTTGGGTTCCCATCGTTTCTAATGAATATACTCAACATATTTTCTATCGTATAAAAGATCCCAAACAACAAAATGATATACAAATACTCTTTTACATAAGGATAGGTACTGTCGTTAGCACCAAACAGATAAGCAATGCTTTGCAGGTTGAATAACAATGAAATGATCAAAACAACAACAACTGCAATCATCGCAAAAAATGACAATGTAAATATTCGATGAGCACGTTCCACATTATTTTGACCAAGTGCTATCGAATAAAGCGTTGCACCACCCATCCCGATCCAAAGGGAAATTGATAGCAAAATAGAGAAGATCGGGACCGCAATATTTACTCCTGCTAATGCCGTCGGTCCTACCCCATGACTTACAAATATTCCATCCACTAAAATATTGATCGACATGAGCACCATACCGATCATAGCGGGAAATAAGTAAGATAAAAACAATGGCTTTAGAGGTCTAGTCTCAATTACATTCATAGTTGTCATCATATCTCACCTTCTTGATCATTACCTGTTCTCCGTGATTCTGTAAAAACGAACCATACAACGCAAGTCCTACCGCAGTACCTGTTCTATCAAGTACAAAACGCAGATCCTTTTTAGCATCTACAATGTATTGCAACGTCATTTCAATACAATCTTGTTGAGCGTCAGCAGTATGCAACGATAAGATTTCATCATTACTTACACCAGTATTGTTCCGATATTCTGAGAACATATTGTCAAAACCTTTCTATCTGTTTTATGGATAGATATAATCTAAGGTATATAGTTACTATATAGTCAAGAAGGAGAATATAAATTGTCAAATCGAAAAATTAAGTACTTTACGACTGGTGAATTTGCCAAGCTATGCAAAGTAAATAAACAAACGCTCATTTATTATGATCAAATCGGTTTACTATCACCCGCTATGAAAGATGAGAAAGACTACCGTTACTATTCGATTGCGCAATATGATTTTTTTAGCGTAATTGAATTATTAAAAGCGGTTGGCATGTCATTGAAGGAAATCCAAACGTATATGGCAAATAAATCACCCCATCATTTTTTGCAATTAATGCAGCAACAAAAAGAGGTTGTAGAGAAAAAGCGACAAGAACTAAGAATGATTGAAAGTATGATCGACGTGAAAATACGTTCAACTGAGGAGGCACTGCATCTCGATTTTGACAGCATTACAATTCAGCATTTACCGGAAGAAGTTTTGTATCTAAGCAAAAACATTGAAGATTCCTCGGAAGAGCAATTTGTCGAAGCAGTCTCCGATTTCATTGATGAATTATACCGTTCACAATTAGATACAGGTCATCCGATTGGCGCTATTACAAAGAGGGACCAAATATTAGCCGGCAACTACGATAATTATTCCTTCTTATATATGGAACAGCCCTTTCCACGCGAAGGGCATTCTTATTTCAAGACCATTGAAGGAGAAGTCATTATCGGATATCACGTAGGGACCGTTAGTACAATTGAACAAACATATGAACGATTATTTGCCTTTATGGAAGAGCAACATTATCGGCTAGGCCAGTATGTATATGAGGAATATGTTTACGATGCTTTTATTAAAAATGACGAGGAAGAGTATGTGACAAAAATAATGTTAGAAGTTGAAAAAGAAAGTTGAATGCAATCCAATTATGTTTTTGCGAAATAAAAAAGTCGATTTCCCTCAAAAGGAAGTCGACTTTTAAGCATTTCACTCTTATAGTAATGAAAGCATATTTCCTGCAACCTACTATTAACCAATCGTTTTGACAACACGCCCGTCCTGATCGGTAATGTTCGTTTGAACTATGCGCACCATGAATCCGTCCTTCGCAGAAACATTAAATTCACTCTGCTTCGGTCGCAATTTGTTGCTCATTTCCGTAACAGTATGCTCATCTAATACAATCCGGACTTCATCGTCCCCTGCAGAATAGCCCGACTGCTCTCCTGCCTCAAAAACAATACGGCTTTCAGGACCTGACAACGTCAGCTTCCGATTTTTAAGAAGGCGTCCGCGCAATAGTTTTCCAATAATGTCAGCTTGCTTCGCTCCAATCGTTAAAATAGACGGAGATTTGCGTAGCCACCCTTTTTTCCCGTTCTCCCAGGAGAGTTGATCGACAAATAGGATGCCCGTATTGGAGCCATCATGCTCCATTCCAGTTTGCACCGCCTTTGAAACCGCTTCATCCTCCAATAATGATGCACGATTCAAATCCGTCATATAAGAAGGAATATGCGGCAATCCAGATTCAAGCAACCCTACTGTATTCCATATTTGCATCGCTTCCAATTCATCCTTTGTAATGCCGACCATTTGCAAAAATTGCACTTGCCCATTTGGCGTATCGATCGTTCCCACTTCCGGATCAGCTATGAAAGCAAGTGCTGTCAGTTGAGTATTCGATTCCAAGCAGATTGGACCATTTGCATCTAAATAGTCACCCGATCGAAATACATTGCCGCTATTAAATACATATCTCCCCATATTTTGCAGCAAATTTAAAGCCCATGCAGGTGGTTCCTCCTCATCTTTTTCCTTAACTAACCGAAACGTCAATTCAAACCCATATCCACTTTCCTCTGCATAATCGGATTCCTTTTCGTACAGCTCCGAAAACCCATACGTAACGAAATGCCAATGCGGAAGCGGCGAGTCGGACGAATAGACACTTATTCCGTCTAACGGATCAGATCCCCCTAAAGCATAGGATATGAGCGTGCCGTAATGCTTCGGTTCCTGTTCTCCATAAATTCGCTCCATCGCTGCATCAATCGCATCCCAACCAGCCGTGATCACTTCTTCACTCATGAACCCGCCCCCAAGATTTCAATGTATGTATAGTGTAAATGTTTTCCTGTTTTGACGTCTATCAAATAGATCGAAATAAAGAAAAAGGACCTAATTACAGTCCTTTGGGCGCACACTATTTTATTGAAAGAATTCAAGCAATGTCACCGGCGTTTCTTCAAAAGGAGTATAGATTGTGTGTGTATCTTCTGTGCGCATTAAAGTATTGATCATCCCGCTATCACCTATCCAGCAGTAAAAACTTTCTTCAACACCGTGCTCATAAAGGAGGTTCATGTAAAAATCCGGTTCGATAATATTAACGATGCCGTCTTCTTTTACCGCACTATTCACGATGCTCCTTATCGATACAATGGAGTCTACATCTTGTAGAACAGTTTCACCCGCTCCCCCTATTTCTGAAATCGTGATTTTCACAATCTGTTCATCTAACAACAACTCATTGTTTTCCGACTGTTGCATAGAAGCGTGATTTACTTCTACGGCCTGACATCCTAACAGAATGAGTAGCAGCCACAATAAAAAGAAGCACTTCATTTTCCTCACTCTCAATCTCCCCAATCCAATGCTATTCCATAAATTAGACGGTCAACCTTATCCGACGTTTCGTTCTATTTTGAATTGACTTTCAATACTGCAAGTCGTTATAATTATAACCAGGTGATAGTATCAACTATTAAAATGAGGAGTGGATTGAATGATAGGAGCTAAAATATCAGCGATCGGTACTTATGTACCCGAAAAAAGATTAACAAACTCCGATCTTGAACAAATGGTTGAAACAAACAGTGAATGGATTATTCAAAGAACCGGCATTCACGAGCGCAGAATTACTCGTGTCGATGAATTTACGAGTGATATATGCGTTTCTGCCATAAAAGATTTAATGCATAGATACAATAAAAAAATTGAAGATGTAGACATGATTATTGTCGCAACAAGCACACCAGATTTCCCATTTCCTTCTGTAGCAAGCATCATTCAGGAACGTTTGAGCATTCCCCAAACCGGCGCGATGGATTTAAGCGCAGCGTGTGCAGGGTTTGTATATGCATTGCATACGGCACATAGCTATATTGCATCTGGGCTTCACAAAAAAGTAATCGTTGTGGGAGCAGATACATTATCCAAAATTACGGACTACACAGATCGAAACACATGTGTGTTATTCGGTGACGGCGCTGGTGCAGTATTGGTAGAAAGGGACGAACAAGCAAATAGCTTCGAAGGATTTCAATTAGGAAGCGACGGAAGTGGAGCACAGCATGTCTACCGAACAGGACTATCAAAAAGAGTAAATGATATCGAGTTAGTCGACACTAAATTTCTTGTACAAAATGGCAGGGAGGTTTTCCGTTGGGTAGTACGGAATGTCCCCGAAAATATAGAGAAATTGTTGAAAAAAACGGAAATAACCTTAGAGCAAATCGATTGGTTCATACCTCATAGCGCGAACTTGCGCTTAATAGAGCCGATTTGCGACAAATTGCACTACCCGATGGACAAAACGTTATACAGCTTAGTCAACTTCGGTAATACTTCTGCTGCTACAATTCCACTATCCCTCGACATTGGAATCCGTGATGGAAAAGTTAAAAATGGAGATCGGGTCCTTATGTATGGCTTTGGAAGTGGATTGGTGCACGCAGGGCAAATTTTAAAGATTGATCTTGATGAGGAAGTCCATGTACCACATCCATTTTGACGCATGTGTTAACATAAGAAAATAGATGTCATTTCAAGGCTACGATTCCGGAATAGACGCTAAAAACCATCTTTTATGAAGAAAAGCCGCATTCTTTAGTTAAGAAATGCGGCTTTTCTTCATATCTCTGTTATTCCTTATGATAACAGTATAATTTAGCAATCAACTCTTTTTTTACTTCTATCTGATAGCTACGGGCAAGCAAGTCATGCAGTTTTCCAAAAAGCTTTAAAGCGTTATAATACGCATTTTTAATCTCTTCTTCATGTAAAGAAGCAGTCGTAGCAGCATAATCATTGTAAAAATCAGCGCTAATATCATTTTCGAGATTTTTCGTACTGTTTAACCAACGTTCAACTGTACGCTCATTCACTCTAATCAACTGCAATATGAATTTCTGTACTTGGGAAAGAATCTCTAAAGAGCGCGCGAACTCTCCCCTTTTCAGTACATTCACACCGAATAACCATGCATTTACAAAATTATTGAATGCAAAATTCACATTCTCATTTGTCATTCTTTCCGGACCAGCCCCGCTAATATACTCAAGCAAAGGAATTAGCCTGTTTGTAGAATCGTACATATACATGGACTCAACATTAGGAAATACACCTGTCGGTTTAAAGCTTTTTATAATATCCATTTGGGATTCGGGCAGAAAATGAAATTCTCCTCGAATCATGTTGGTAAAAACGACGACTTCGGTTCCGTATTCATTGTAAAAGAGTAGCTCAATTGGCGAAATTGCGGAGATCCAATCTTTCGAACTAAAATGATCGATTCTATGATCATCGATGAAAATATAAAACTCAACATCAGAATACTGATCGCCTTCACCTTTCGTAAAAGAACCATACATCATACACGATGACACGGATTGATCTTGAATACATTTATCTTTCACTCTTTGAATGATTTCTTTTTGAATTAACATATAAGTATCCCCCTCATCTTTTATTTTCTAAAGAAGGGAATGATCTACTACCGGACAGCATGAGCAACACATATTTAATGCTCCTTCCACTACGTAATCCAAACAATTGTAACATATTATTATTCAGTCTCCCATATATAAAATCCCCTCCTTCGCAAAGCAAAAGAGGGGCAGAACTATTATAGATAACGTCCAGTAATCGACTTTTTATTTACTTTTATTTCTCTCGGCGTCCCTTCAGCTATTACTTGTCCGCCTTTTTCTCCGCCTTCAGGCCCCATATCGACAATCCAATCCACTGATTTAATGAGTTCACTGTTGTGTTCAACAACAATTACTGTATTTCCTGCATCAACAAGTCGATGTAAAATGTTTAACAATTGACGGACATCAACCGGGTGAAGACCTGTCGTTGGCTCATCCAATAAATATAATGTCTTTTTCTTCGTCGTCTCTAATAATTCCTTCGATAGCTTCAAACGCTGACCTTCTCCGCCAGACAATGTTGTTAAGGACTGGCCCAATTTCAAGTAACCTAAACCAATATCAACGAGCAAGTCAAGAACTTTCTTAACTTTCATCTCCTTCGCAAAGATCGGCAACGCTTCTTGAATTGAGCATTCTAAAATATCATTCACATTGTAGCCATCATACGTGACAGACAGCACATCCTCCTTAAACCGCTTACCACGACAAACAGGACAAGTCACTTCCAAGTCGGGGAAAAAGAGCATATTTGTCGTTACATAGCCTAACCCTTGGCAATTTTCACAGCGTCCGCCTGTCGTATTGAAGGAAAAATGTTTCGCAGTTAATCCTTTTTCCTTTGCAATCGGCTGCTTTGCAAAGACATTTCGGATGCTTGTAAATAAATCAGTATACGTCGCCACATTAGAGCGCTTCATTCGACTTAACGGTGACTGTCCGACCGTTACGATTTCATCAAAATGGTCAAGCCCTGACACTTCCGAAAAACCTTGTCGAATTTTTTCTTGCCCTTTCGAGAGGACACCGAAAACGAGAGAAGATTTCCCGGAGCCCGATACGCCAGTCACCGCAATTAAACAACCTATCGGAAAAGAGACGGTTAATGATTTTAAATTATGCAATGTTGCCCCGGTTACCGTAACTACTTCCCCTGTACCGCTACGATACTCCTCAACCATTTTCTCCTCCTCTCGCAAATAACTACCTGTCACGGAATTTTCCTGGTCAACTAGTTCCGATAACGTTCCTTGACCGACAACTCTTCCACCTAATTTTCCGGCCCCTGGTCCCATATCAATTAAATAATCCGCTTCCCTCATTACATCTACATCATGCTCTATGACAAGCACTGTATTATTTAAATCCCTAAGCTCTTTCATCACACTAACCAACCCCATCGTATCTTTCGGATGGAGTCCCATCGTTGGCTCATCCATCACATAGAGAACTCCTGTCAGAGAGGAATCAAGTAAAGAAGATAGACGAAGTCGTTGCATCTCTCCCCCAGACAACGTAATTACTTGACGATCTAAGGTAAGATATCCTAAACCCATTTTAATGATTCTTTTCAGTTTCGTTTTCAAGTCTTGGATAAACATCTCCGTCAACAGATAGCTGTTCTCATCCAATTGTTTTTCAACCTCTTCAATCCATAGGAGCATTTCTTCTAACGAGCGGTTTACAAGCTTAGGAATCGTCTTCCCTCTTACAGTCACTTCACGACTGATCGAATTCAAACGCTCACCCTCACAATCAGGGCAGGTTTCGGAATAAAAATAGGCATCTCCCTCTGCCGACTGTCCGGATTTCTCTGAATACCGCCGCCACATTCCTGTTAATACACCCTCAAACTTGCCCTCCGCGACCGTCTTCGGCGGATTTATGTTTGCAAAGTGTTCTTTCACTTCATCACTGTCAGTGCCATAGTAGAGAATGGAAATCTGTTCTGGACGGTATGCATGCAATGGAAGATCATCGCCGATTGGCACACCATAATATTCTAAAGCCGTTTTCACTACGGCGACTTGATAGTCTCCATAACGTCCTTTCCAAAGATCAACAGCTCCGTTTTCAATCGACAAGTCGGCATGAAAAACAGAAGGTGTATGGATGCTAATTACACTTCCTAATCCTTTGCAAGTTGGACAAGCCCCTTCTGCTGTATTGTATGAGAAATGAGTGCGTGTTAATTTTTCCATGCGGTAGTGACAGTGAGGACAATGGATATATTCTGTAAAACGATTGGCTTCCCTGTCAATATCAGAAGTATTATAAGTTGGTTTTATTTCCCAATGGCAATTCGGACAATGGCGATGACCTAACTTTTCAAAAATCATTCGTAAACTTGTATACATATCTGTAACTGTGCCGACCGATGAACGTGGATTTCGATTTGTCACATGCTGGTTAACGCTAATCGCTGGTGACAATCCCCGAATCGTGTCGACTTTCGGTTTATCGATTCCTTGCATACCCATCGATTCTAAATATTGTCTTTGACATTCTTTAAACAGCGTATCCATCGCCAATGTCGATTTTCCCGAACCGGAAGGTCCTGTTAGTACAACAAGTTTATTTTTTGGTATTGTGACCGTCACTTGCTGTAAATTGTGCTCCCTTGCACCTTGAATCAAAATGACATTTTCCAGAACAATCGCCTCCATTACCGTTATAGCCCCATCATACAACATTTATGCAAGTGCAAGGTTTAACATTTCCATGTGTTAATTTATAAGGATTTCTTGTGAAATAAACGTCATGGTACTTGAATGTTATAATAGAATCTTCACAAACAGAAAGGGGCGCTTACAATGGAATATAAGCCAAAAGATATTGCGAAACAGTTAGACGTCGGCACTAGTGCGATGCGGCATTACGAAGAATGGGGCATCGTTCCCCCACCGAAAAGAAAACCGAACGGGTACCGAGTCTACACTGAAGTGCATCTGGCTTACTTCCAATGCATACGCGCATTATATCCCGGCTTTGGAATGGCCGCCGTCCGTAAAATTATGCCGATGATTCAAGCATCGCAATTCAAGGAAGCTCTTTGGGAGATTAATAAACTGCAAGCAGAGCTATATGACAGAAAACAGCAAGCTCTTCAATCGCTTGAGCTATTGCAACCTGATCAAATGGAGCACTTTCTCGATAGACAGAAGAAAAAGTGGTATTCCATTGGGGAAGTGGAAAGAGAAATCGATGTGCCAGCAACAACAATTCGTCACTGGGAAACGGAAGGATTAATCACACCAAAACGAAATCCTGAAAACGGCTATCGCCAATATGATCGTGAAGACATCCGGCGTCTTTTAATCATACGCACAGTGCAATCTTCCGTTTTTTTACTAAAAACAGTACGTGAAGTATTGGAGGAAATGGGTCAACATAATATAGCAAAGGCTAGGGAAGTCACATTATACGCCCTATCGGATATGGACATTCAAATTGAACACCAGTTAAACGGTATGTATTATTTGCATAATTTAATATCCATGTTAAGAGAAAAGGAAATACAACGAAGTTAGTGTTTTTAGTTTACTGCAAGCCAAGAAAACACATTTATAGTAAGCATTGCGGATGCTGTCTGGCGTCCGCTTTTTCTATTCAGTAAAAGCGTATTTAAATTTCACAAACAATTCAATTTTATATTTTACATACTTGTGAATTGTATAGATAGGTATTATGTATTAGGATAAAATATTCATTGGAGGTGGTCATATATGAACAATAATAATGTAATTGTCATTCCTGAGAATCCAGTATCCCGGTTTTTATTCAGTGATTCTCGCTCCGCACTTATTTGGTTGATCATTAGAGTATATGTAGGGTTCGCTTGGCTAAAAGCGGGTTGGGGAAAAGTGACGAGTGACGCGTGGACTGGTGAAAACGCAGGCGCCGCTCTCCAAGGATTTATTGGCGGTGCACTTGCAAAATCAGCAGAAGGTGGAGATGTGTCCGGTTGGTATGCAACATTCCTGGAAAATGTTGTATTGCCAAACGCAAAAGTATTTGGCTTCATGGTAGCTTACGGTGAAGTTTTAGTTGGCCTTGGCTTGATCTTCGGATTGTTAACCGGAATTGCTGCATTCTTTGGAGCTTTCATGAACGTCAGCTTTCTGTTCGCAGGTACACTTAGCACGAATCCATTGCTGTTCATCCTCGCAACTTGGCTCGTGTTGGCATGGAAAGTGGCTGGCTGGTACGGCCTTGACCGTTGGGCATTGCCAAAGTTAGGCACACCTTGGACAAAAAAAGAAAAAGGGTAAAGGAAAGGCCCGGCGTCGCTATAATGCGATTTGCCGGGCATTCCTTTTTTTCGTATGGTTAGGAGAACGGTTTGACAGTTTAATGCTGACTCGTAATGACGAGTGGATCATGCGCCATCATTCAACGCTGCTTCTTTTTCGTTCAGCACTTTCCCCGATTCTCAACAGCAAGTAAATAAATAAAAACGTCAGAATTGCGACTACTTCAAGCGAAACGATATATAAAGGATATGGACCTAAATAATCAAGCAAACTGCCGCTATACGGCTTTTCCCGCAAAAACATATAATTCCCATCTACAACCAAATTGATTATGAAGATGAGTGGCACAAGCGCATTCAATAAGAGAAACGCCTTAAATACTCCTTTCAACGTTGGCACGTAACCTTTCACCCACACAAAATAGAGTCCAGTCAAAATGATGCCTATATGGGTAAGAAAGAAATGAAAAAACCTGAAATGAGGAAAATCTATGTCTAACACTGGAGTAAGCAACGCTTGAACGGCGCCTCCGATTCCTGCAAATAGAACAAAGTCGATGACATGACGATTCCCTGACCAAAGCAACACAATCGCCACGAGGAGTGAAATGCTGCATAACTCAAGCGGCAGTGAATCTGCCAAGCTCCATCGCCCGGTCACCGCCATCCATAGATGATAGAGCAATTCAAGCAAGAGTAGAATGCATGCGGCAGTACGTTCTACATACTTCAACTTCTCACCGTATTGCCGGAACTGATTTCTCCCTATAAACAAAGCGATCACCACAGCAATGAAAAATAGGATCGCTCCAATATGCGTTGCAGAAAAAAGTATAAAGCCGCTTTTGTCCATTTCAATCCCCCTCTCATGATGAAATGCTATTTATTTGTATTTAATACGTCAAAAGTAGCGGAATTGGTTGCAAAAAAATTCATCATACTTTCAAATAGCACCCTATTCATTCAAAAAGCCCACCCATTTTGATTTATTCAAAACAGGCGGGCTTTATTTATCGAGAAACACAAAAAGACTCATTGAAAAAAATGAGCATATATGTTATTTTTATATAGATGGGCACCTAATATATAAATGTCTATATTAATTCCATCTTAATTATACAACATAAGCTTTTCACAAGTCAACTCTTTTCTATATCTTTTTAAGGAGTGTGTGCGATGAGTTCAAAATTTCAGCAGGAGCAGCAAAGAGTGGATCATGTCACGGAAATTATTCAGGAACGGATCTACAATTTAGAGAAGGAAACTTCTAAGCGCAAGGACGAAGTGGTGAAGATTCGCAAACATTTTTGGGATGAAATTAAAGTGAATACGGATACTTTCGATGATTATCTTGAAACAATCATCGGATTAAGGCAAGAAGCGCAAGCATTGTCAGTTAGCCAAACAACTCATAGACATGCGTCCAACAAACTGTCCACACTACGGCGTATGCAACATGCTCCATACTTCGGACGCATTGATTTTATTGAGGAAGGGTCCACGGACGAGGAGCAGATCTACATCGGCATCGCCACTCTTACAAATGAAAGCGGGGAAGATTTCCTTGTTTACGATTGGAGGGCGCCTATCTCAAGCGTCTACTATGATTATCAACCTGGAGCAGCCCAGTATACGACGCCAGCCGGCATTATTAAAGGAGAGTTAGAGAAAAAATGGCAATACCTCATTCATAACGGCGTTCTTCAATCGATGTTCGACACGAGCATTACAATCGGGGATGAAATTTTACAACAAGTTTTGGGTAAAGGGACCGACAAACATATGCATAGTATCGTCGCTACGATCCAACAAGAACAGAACCGTATTATCCGGCATGATCACGGCAGGCTCCTAATCGTTCACGGCGCTGCAGGGAGCGGCAAGACATCGGCTGCTTTACAACGGATTGCTTACTTACTCTACAAATACCGTGACAGCATTAATGCCGATCAAATTATTTTATTCTCACCAAATTCGATGTTCAACAGTTATGTGTCCAATGTATTGCCGGAACTCGGTGAAGAAAATATGCAGCAAGTCACGTTTCAGGAATACTTGAACCATCGGCTAAGCAATGAATTCCAAATCGAAAACCCTTACGAGCAATTGGAGTACGTATTGACAGCTTTGGATGCTCCATCATACAAGCAAAGAGTTGCCGGCATCCGTTTCAAAGCATCCACACCATTTTTCGAAGCAATTGAATCGTATAGAAAAGCACTAGAAACATCGGGTATGTTGTTCAAAGACATTCGATTCCGAGGAAAACCGATCGTGACAGGAGAAGAAATTGCGAACAGATTTTATAGCAGCGACACTTCACTCCGCTTCCATAACCGACTTGAAAGACTAAGGAATTGGCTATTGAAAAAAATAAATGAAACACAGAAAACCGAAAGAACAGAACCATGGGTTGAGGAAGAAATCGAGCTGCTTAGCAATGAAGCGTACAATAATGCCCATAAGTACTTAGCGAAAAAGAATGGCTTTCAAAGAGAATCAATTGCCGATTATGAGATGGAGCCCGATGCACTTGCCCGCTTAATTGTCCAGCAGAAGCTGAAACCGTTGCGCAAACGGATCCGCACGTACCGTTTCATTGACATGAAAGGAATTTATAAGCAGCTTTTCACGAACCCACTTCACATCAAACAGTGGCTAGATGAAGAGCCACCAACGGAGTGGCCTGACATTTGTCAAATCACGCTTGACGAGATCAATAACGGCAAGCTTCTATATGAAGATGCCACGCCATATTTGCTGCTAAACGAGCTCATTCAGGGCTTCCAAACGAATCGGACAATCAAACATATCGTTGTTGACGAGGCGCAAGATTATTCACCATTTCAATTCGAATATTTAAGGCGACTTTTCCCCGCTGCCAAGATGACTGTGTTAGGGGACTTTAACCAAGCAATTTTCGCACATGCTAATGAACAGGTCGATTTTCAAACATTAACCGGCCTGTATGGACCAGAACAAACCGAGGTCATCAACCTATCAAGGAGTTATCGTTCCACGAAACCGATTATCGAATTCACAAGACGATTAATGCCAAATGGCGACCAGATCATTCCGTTCGATCGCGATGGGGATCTTCCTGTTTTGACCCGGTTGGAAAGTTATGCAGAACTGCATCTTGTTATTTCCTCCAAAGTTGATGAGCTGCGGGGTCTTGGCTGCAATACGATTGCAATCATTTGCAAATCTGCGGAGGAAAGCAAACGTGCTTACGAGGCGTTATCCAATATAAATGACCTTAAGCATGTAAAAAACGGGTCAATGGAATATGAACAAGGGGTCGTTGTTATCCCATCCTATTTATCGAAAGGGATTGAGTTTGACGCCGTGATCATATACGATGCATCAGAGATAGTATATGGCGATGAAAGCCTCCGTAGAATTTTCTACACCGTCTGTACAAGAGCCATGCATTATTTGCAATTGTACAGCGTCGGAGAGCCGACCCGATTATTGCAAACCGTTTCCAATGATCAATTCATTATGGCATAAAGTATTCAGCCGGCACTTGTCATTCACAGTGCCGGCTTTTATGTAGCCATTTAACTTATAATAGTTCCCTCGCTAACAATCGATACACATCCAAACGCTTTTCTTGCGAATGAGGAATGCTAATGATCATCGCTTCGTCAAAACCGTATTGCTCTTGTTCTTGCTGTAGCAACTCCGCAATTTCTTTTGCATCCCCGACTAAATGAATTTTGCGGTTTTCTTCAATTGTCATGCGATCCATTTCTGTCAGTGGATAGTTACTTGCCTCTTCAGGCGTCATAATTGTTGCCAGCTTGCCTTGCATAAAATGCAAACGCCAAATATCTTGAGGTTTTGCTTCATATTCCGCCTCTTCTCTCGTTTCCGCAGTTGTTACCATGTACGTTACATTAATTTCTGGCTTCTCCATAAAAACGGAAGGCTTAAAGTTCTTTTTGTAAGCATCGAAAATATGTTTCGACATTTGTCCATTGAAAAACTGGGCAAACGAATAACCAACACCTCTTAATCCAGCTTGTATCGCGCTGTTGCCAGTCGAACCTAATAACCAAGCTTCCGGCAATACGACATTAGATGGCGTAGCGACCATCTGACGATATAAATCATCTGTCGGCACTTCATCATTGATCAACTGCAAAGCTGTATCAAATTTCTCATATAGGTTATCCAATAATGGCCGCCGTCCCTCAGACAATGCATAAATGGCGCGCTGATCCCCTCCAGGTGCTCTTCCAACACCAAAATCAATCCGACCCGGAGAAAAGGCGCTTAATGTTTTAAATACCTCCGCCAACTTTAATGGTGAGTAATGCATCATCATCACGCCGCCGGTGCCAATCCGAATGTTTTTCGTCTTCGCAGCTAAATGTGCTGCCACGATTTCAGGGGCTGAACTTGCAATGCCGTCTGTTCCGTGATGCTCCGCCATCCACATGCGGTGATAGCCTAACTTCTCGCCTAAAACCGCCAATTCTTCCGCCTTTTTCAAAGCATCAACTGCATTATTCCCTTTTGTGATCGGAGCTTGATCTAATATACTTATTCTCATTTTTATTCCTTCCAATCGTTTTAGTCTGCTTAAACAGTATTTACTATTGCATCTTCACCAAATAGGATGGAACTTCTCTAAACGTTAGCTCAACTAACTTTGCGTAACGCTATCCTCTTTTCGCAATCGGCATCATAACAGTTCTTTGCCAGCATTGTAGTCTTAAATGACACAACATTTCCGAGTAAAGACGTTGCGCCATCTAATAGTTCCTCAATCAATAGTTCACCTTAAAGTATGATGAAATGATTAATATGCTAACCATATCCTTCGACTCTTTTCACTTCAAGCGTTATGTTCAATTAAAAACATCCAATTTATAAAATTGTTTCCGCAAGCAGCTTATATGATTTTTTCTTCGCCTCAAAATCAAAGATATTCGTAATAATCATAAATTCATCCGTCTTATAAAGATCTTGCAATCTCTTCAGTTGCCGCTTCACAGTTTCAGGGGTACCTATGATGCAACGATCACGGTTCGCTTTGATCCTATCCAATTCACTTGCGGTTAATGACTTTTTACGCACTTGTTCCAATGAAGGCACTTTTGTTCCAAGTCCCTTTCCTACGTTCAATAGCCATTGATCTTGCGTTAATGCCAATTCTTCCGCTTCCTCCTCCGTTTCCGCACAAACGACAAAAATGCAAACGATCGATTCGGCTTTTTCCATACCAAACGATGGTACAAAATTTTCATAATACGTTTTCAACGCAGCTACACCATTTTTCGGATTAATAAAATGGCCGAATACAAACCCAAGCCCTAATTCTGCTGCATTTTTTGCTCCTTGCTCAGATAAGCCCAATACCCAAAGAGGCGGCACTTGCTCAATTCGAGGTCCGGCTTTTACCAATCTAAATTTATGATGAGACGGCAATGAATTATGTAAAAAGCCTTGTAAATCGGATAACTGTCTTGGGAAATGTTGAAGGCTTTTATACTGATCGTCTGTCAATGCCGATCTTGTTAATTGAGAGCCTCCAGGAGAACGCCCTACACCTATATCGATGCGATTCGGAAAGAAACCGGCCATCGTCTTTGCATTTTCCGCAATTTTGAACGGGCTATATTGGGGCAATAGAATGCCACCAGACCCAACACGTATCCGAGATGTAACAGAAGCAATTCGTGTCATCATAATTTCAGGTGAAGTGCTAACAAGCCCACTCGTATTATGATGTTCCGCCACCCAATACCGATGGTAGCCAAGCTGCTCCGTCCATTTTGCCAATTCTAATGTATGCTCCAATGTTTTCTCCGGACGATCGCCAATCGAAACAGGGGCTTGGTCTAACACACTTAACCTCATGTGCATCCGCTCCTTTCTTCCAGTCTAAACGGCATGATCAGCTTTCAACAACAAAACAGCTTATAGCAAAAATATAAGTATTTATTGATCAATTTTTCCTTTATGATAATACTATTATTATATTTAAATTGGAGAATCAGTTATGAAAGAAGCGAATCGAACAAAAGGGTTATTGTTAGTAATAACGGGGGCGATCTTTTGGGGTGTTGGCGGGACGGTTGCTCAAAAGCTCTTCCAGCAGTATGCAATCAATGTTAATTGGCTTGTGACGACACGCTTGCTCATAGCGGGCTTTTTACTGTTAACGGTTCAATTTTTGCTGAAAGACCGGTCGCAAATTATTGACGTATGGAAAAAGAAAAGCTCAGCTGTTCAACTAATCATCTTTGGACTGCTCGGTATGCTCGCGGTCCAATACACTTATATGGCATCCATTCGGCATGGCAATGCCGCTGTTGCGACGCTTTTACAATACCTTGCCCCTGTCCTCATTATCCTCTATATGATTTTACGAAAACAAACAGTTCTTTCGAGGCAAGATATCATTACGGTTTTGCTATCTTTATGCGGTTGCTTTTTCTTACTAACGAATGGATCTCTCTCTGAGCTTTCTGTTCCAGCACCCGCTATCATTTGGGGAGTTCTCTCTGCCGTTGCACTAGCTTTTTATACTTTATATGCTGTTCCTCTTCTACCCCAATACGATTCTCTCGTTATCGTTGGATGGGCGATGATTATCGGAGGATTTGCACTCAGTTTTATCCACCCGCCATGGCATATGGATTTTACAAGATTACCGATTGGCGCTTATGCAAACTTAGGGTTTGTCATTATTTTCGGGACGATGCTTGCGTTCTTTTTCTATATAGAAAGCTTACAAAGTCTTTCACCTAAAGAAACGAGCCTGCTTAGTAGCTTAGAGCCTTTAGCAGCGGTAATGACAACAGTCTTTTGGTTACATGAGCCTTTTGGATTTATGCAATGGATTGGCACTGCCTGCATCATTGGCATGATTTTATTAATGGCGTTAACCAAAAAGACACCTAGCGTGGAATGAATTGAACTGTATTTATTCAAAAAACTCCATATGCGTTTTTTCTTTTTGATAGTACGCTAAACGATCTTGCAAAGTCCCCGTATGGAATTCAAATTTATGGCCGTCCAAATCAGTAAAGTATATCGATTGTTTGTCTTTTTCATCCCTTGGGCGACCGGATAAAATTGCAACGTTTAACGATTGAAGTTTGTCATATACTTCATCAAACTCCGCTTCATCAATCGAAAAAGCGATATGTGTATAGGACTGGCTTATTTCATTGCGAGGAATGTCCTTTTCTTCATTAAGGGCAAGCCACATGCCATGCAGATCGAAATAAGCAGTCGTCCTGCCTTTCACTAACAATTTCGCTTCAAAAACATCCTCATAAAAACGAATCGATTTCTCTAAATTAGAGACTGAAAATAAAAAGTGATTAAGTCCTTTAATCATGACCTTCCCTCCACCCTTTCATAAAGAAGTAAAATCGTTTTTAGTATAGCATCTCAGTTCGAACAGTAAAAAGGTGATCCGTAAAGAGACAGGTCACCTTTTTCTTTTAAAGCGATTTTCGCTTCCTAAGTATGAACATCATAATGGTAATCATTGTAAATGCAATAAGCGCTAAAAAAGGAATTGTGATAAACCCCAAATAGTTAATGTATTGCCCTGAACATGGAACCCCACTTGTACAAACACTGATCTCCTGTAGCGTAGGCAGCTTTTGCAATGCATAATGATAAGTTGAGACAATCATGCCGATAATCGACAATGGCAGCACATACTTATAAATAGCACGATCATTCCGATAAAAAGCTATTCCTAACAAAACAGCAAGCGGGTACATTAAAATACGCTGATACCAGCAAAGAGTACACGGGATAAACCCCATTCGTTCACTAAAAAACAAGCTTCCCGCAACAGCAATAATGGCTGTGATCCATGAAAACAAAAGAGGTTTATTCACCACTTGCCTCTTCCACTCTTTCCAGGAAATCATTCATCGTGCCTCCGTCAAATAGCTTCCCGTTAATATAGATGGATGGCGTTGAAGAAATCCCTAAACTCTTTGCAGTACTCATATCTTTCTTTAAAGCATCTTTCCCTTTTCCATCGTGATATGCGGTCATTACTTGCTCCGTCTCTTCAGGACTTGCTACTTCAGAAAGCACTGTCTCCATCAATTCATCTGTGAAAATGTTCATCTCCCCCGATTTTGTCGTTTGGTTTGCAAACAGCAAATGGTGGAAATCCCAAAATACTTCATTGCCAAGCTGCTCGTAAACCGCTTCAGCAAATTGTGCTGCCGATGTTGAATCCGGGCCCATAAACGCATAGTTCATAAAATAAAATTTCGCTTTTCCGCTAGTTATCAATTCTTCCTGAATCATCGGAAGAAGATTATCATTAAACTCTTTGCAGTGAGGGCATTTATAATCTCCAAATTCAACAATCTCGACAGGTGCAGAAGCCTCTCCTAAAAACGGCTGCCCCTCATAGTCCATGACGGCCGATTCTTTTTCAGTATCTACTAACACGATCATACCGATGATACAAACAGCGATTATGCCAATAAACCAAAATAATTTCTTTGACAAAATAACCTCTCCTAACTTCAAACTACAAAGTGTAGTGTAATGATGTAAAAAATTTACGCAAGTGCGTAAATAAATAGACTACAAATGAAACAAAAAATAAGAATGGATATCGTTAAATTTTTATACGATAGTTTAGGGAATTTCGATTCTCCGCCATTGACTGGGTTTAAAATGTATGCAATTCGATAATTTACTGACGTAGCTGAAAAGGATACATACGTAAACGGCATTTTTTCATGCTGCCCTAATTTTAACATCTTCAACAGAGCACTACCCAAGTTGACAGTCGTTCCTTGTTGCCGAATCGCAAACTCGTCCGCCAATACTTCAGTTATTACTTTATAATGTTCATGAAACCATTTTTGGATAGGAAGATACCACATTATCGAAGAGCTTAAAGATAGTATAAAGACTTTTAGCGGATCACGATTTTCTTTATGGTACATTTCATGAGCCATTACGGCATTCAACTCTTCACGATCCAAGAAATGAATCAAGCCTGTTGTGATTATTATTTTCGGTTGGATAAAACCGACCGTAAATGCCATTGGAACGGGATGTGAAAGAACAACGATCTCGTCTTTCTCGTTGCCATATTGCTCATTGAATTCCTTTGACAGCTTACTCTCTTTATATTGCTGTAAACGCCTTTTCATCTTCGACATTTGAAACCATTGTGCACCAATTTTCCAAAGTGAAAATGACAATGTAAAGAAAACAAGGCCGTCGAGTATATATTTCATCGAAGATAGACCAATTGTTTTCAACCAGCTATGACAAACGGAAATCAAGTTGAATTTCATATCGCAACCTGCAACCATGGACGTTGCATAGAGTCCCATTTGCAGCAAAATGATACTTGTTATAGCAAGTGACATGACAAAAATAAAAGATGAGTGACGTTTCGACATACGTTACAATCCTTTTTTCAATTGTTGAATTTTATGCTCTAATTTTGCAACGAGATCATCATCAGCCTCTTCAAGCGCGTCCAACATATGACTAACGACAACATTTCCGAATTCATCCATCAGCTCATTTGTCATTTCCTTCGACTGCTTATTCAGAAACTCAACTCTCGATTGTACTGGTCTAAATAAAGACGATCGGCCCTCTGTCCTTTTTTGAAGAACGCCCTTTTCAACTAACCGATTCATAACTGTCATCACCGTATTGAAATTCGTTAATTTCTCCTGCTCAAGAACTTGCTGCACCTCTCTAATCGTCAGCTCGCCGGAAGACGCCCATAATATGTCCATCACTTTCGCTTCAAGCGGTCCAAAAAAACGTGTCAATCCGCTCTCATCCAGTTTAAAACTTCGAACTCTCAATATGTATCACCCCACACTACGAATTGTAGTGTATATTTGAATATGATGCAATAAAAAATCATCCTTATTAAGCAAATAGAGTCGATTAAGCACTCTTGGCCTGATGCAACGTGCAGCTTGAACGTTTGGTACACTAGATTTGGCAAGAGACGATAACAGCTTAATAGGGTAGGCAAAATAAACACGAACGATGAAATTTCCTTTACTACTGAAGAAATTGCCCAACGATTAAAGGTATCCAAACTAAACCATTTATGATTGGATCAAAAGGAGAATTGCAATCCGATTCACTCAAAAAGGAAATGAATGCGTAAGGCGGTTATGATTTATCCAAGTCTGGGCAAATCATTTACAAAACTCAATAATTCCAATGAAAACGATGCACAGAAAACACATATATAATCATATATCGCCGCTAAAACGATCTTATTTTCATAGAAAAAAACGCTTCCATTGTGGCGGTTTTTTAAAATTGAGTTGCACATTTATTCATCGAGTTATCGACCGTTTTATGGACGACACCTTTATCTAAATACAAAATACGGTCCGCTAGCTTTTCAGCTTCCGTCATATCATGCGTAACGATAATGAATGGGATTTTCCATAGTGCATGAATTCTTAATAGCTCGTTTTGGCATTCCAGCCGGGTTTCCCGATCAAGGGCGGATAATGGTTCATCCAATAACAAAACAGACGGTTCTGTTGCGAGCGCTCGCGCTAATGCAACCCGCTGCTTTTCTCCTCCCGAAATTTGATGGGGATATTTCTGCTTCAAATGTTCAATTCCCAACACCTGAATCATTTCTTGAATTAATCCTGCAGCCTTTTGATCGGATTTCTTCACGCCGTAACCGATGTTCTTTTCAACCGTCATATGTGGAAATAAAGCATAATCCTGAAATAAATATCCTACATTTCGTCTTTGCGGAGGTAGAGGCTTTTTTCCAGTACTCCAATACGTCTGCCCATTTAACGTTATGGAGCCGTCATCGATCTGTGTTAATCCTGCAACGGCATTTAAAATCGTTGTTTTTCCCGAACCCGAAGGCCCTACAAGGACAAATATTTCATTTTCCACTTGGAAGGAAACGTCCAATAAAAAATGGGATAACCTCTTCTTCAGCTGAACGTTTAACATTTGCTCACCTTCTTATACGTGTTCGTTTTTAAAACGTTGCAAGCTTCTTCGGCTCCACCAATTCAGCCACATAATTGTGCTGAATCCAAGTGCTACAATAATGACTACCCAAAACGTAGCTTTCTCCATTTGACCTGATTCGACCGCAAAATAGATCGCCATCGGTATCGTATCCGTCTTCCCAGGAATATACCCCGCCAACATTAGCGTTGCTCCGAACTCACCGAGACCTCTTGCGAAGGAAAGAACCAACCCTGCAAGAAGTCCTGGCCAGGCAAGCGGAAACGAAACCGTCCAAAACACCCGCCACTCAGAGGATCCCATCGTTCTCGCAGCATTTTCCAATCGGCTATCCAAATTTTCAAAGGCAGCGCTTGCGCTTTGATACATTAACGGAAACGAAACTACAACAGATGCGATTACCGCACCAATCCATGTGAAAACGATTTGCAAATCAAACCATTCCAATAAAAAACTGCCAATCCACCCTTTTTTTCCGAAAAGAATAAGCAATCCAAAACCGACAACTGTCGGAGGAAGCACAAGCGGAAGCAAAAATATAGATTCAATAATGCTTTTCCCGAAAAACCGCTTTTTGGCAAATACATATGCAAAGTAAACCCCTGCAATAAAAACAATGACAGTCGAGATACCCGCTACTTTCAATGATAATAATAAAGGTGTGTAGTCGGTTGTGTTCACGCGTATCCTCCTATCAATCCACGGATCCGTATTTCTTACTTAAAGCCATATTTCTTTAATATTTCTTTCCCTTTATCGCTCGTCAAGTACGCTATAAAGGCTTTCGCCTCTTCTAAGTGTTTCGATTCAGACACAACCGCCAAAGGATAGACAATTGCCTCATGCCATTCAGGTTTCGCCGTCGCAAGTACTTTTACATCATCTGAAATTTTTGCATCACTCGAATAGACGATGCCTAAATCGACATTCCCCATCTCGACATGGGTTAACACTTGGCGTACATCCGATCCTAACACAAGCTTCGTTTGAAGAGGATCCCACAAATCCAAATGCTCTAATACTTCTTTTGTATAGCGGCCAACCGGTACACTTTCAGGCTCTCCAATTGCAAAATGCCCAATTGCGGATGGGTCAATCTCTTCAAATGAAGCTACCGATGTATCTGTATCCTTATTCGCAATAAGCACCAATTGATTTTCTGCAAAATCAACACGCGTCTCATCTACAATTAGCTTTTTGTCTTGTAAAGTATCCATATCTTTTTTACTTGCGGATAAGAAAATATCTGATGGTGCTCCGTTTTCAATTTGCTGCACTAATTTTCCGGAGCTGCCAAAGTTGAACGTTAACGTAATATGCGCATTTTCACTTTCAAAACCTGCTTTTAAATCGTTCAATGTATCAGTCAAACTAGCCGCTGCAGAAATCATCAGCTCTACATTATTTTCATCTACAGTGGATTTTGTTGCCGATTGTTTGGCTATTAATCCACTCTCTTTTGCTTCGTTGCTGCTTGTACAACCATACGGAATGAATATTATGCATAATAGGAGAAAGAGATAGGCGATTTTTTTCATGTTTTCTCCACCCCTCTCATTTGTTATAACGAAATAGATCTATTATAACTACTTATATGCAATTATAGAGAGAGCATAAAAGAGGGTCAACTTACGTCCATACAACAAAGCATTGGAAACAAGTAAAAACAATCCATTTCCCTTGGTTGGGAGAAGGATTGTTTCAATATTTATAAAGCATTAAATAAAGGAAAACCCTAATTTCTCATCTACTATACAGCTGTATAGTTCCTATACTCTTAACGAGCCGCGAAATCCTCTGGATGAATAGTAAGATGAAGCGCCGTTGTGATAGACGAAGACTTGCCCGTAGCGGTAATCACAAAAAATGGCCCCGCCAAGCTCTCTAATAGCAGGAGGTGTTTGCACCCAGCTCGATGTTTTCAAGTCGACATTTTCAAGTTGCTGTAATGCACGATATTGTTCTTCCGTCAATAATTCGATCCCCATAGCCGTTGCCATATCGATTACACTGTTTTCTGGCTTATGATTTTTCCTTGATTCCAATGCTTCGCGATCGTAGCAAACGCTTCTGCGTCCTTTAGGAGTTTCTGGAGAGCAATCATAGAAAACAAATTCGTCCTTTTGTTCGTCGTAACCAACAACGTCCGGTTCTCCACCCGTCGTTTCCATTTCATTGAGAGACCATAGTTTCTCATCTTGCTCGTCCAACTTCGCTTGAACTTTTTCCCATTCAAGCCCTTCGTGACGGTGCATGTTCTTCTCAAAGCGGGCTTTCAATGTTTCAAGCAATTCTTCACGTTGTTCCATAGATAGCTCTTTTTTAACAGTTGCCATACGTTCATTTCCTCCCCGTTTCCGGCATAAACTTATATTACTTTTACCATAAGAAATTCTTTTAGACAAATCCTTTCCTAATAGTACAAAATGCAAATTAGTAACCGAACTAATCAACTGATTTACAAAATGAATTCTAATAGACTATTTTAAATTCCTTAGCTTACAAAAACTCATCATCATGAATTGCCCCAACCAATATTTTCTCTTGCGTTGACACAACCCCATAAAGCCGTTTCAAGGACAAGGCAATTCACTTTATTTTCACGTTTTACTTGCAATTGTATCGGATTACATGTAAAGTCTTATATAATTTAATATATTAACTTATTTCGCAAGTATTGAAGTAAGGATAGAGGCGCAAAGACCATCAGTACACAATCAGAGGATAATGAGATCCTATGAAGATTGTGGAAAGGGGAATTTGCCGAAGTGGAGAGATTCTCATTTATCTCGAAGCTGGTTCTGGGTTGAATAAGTCCAGGATTGTCATATAGGAAACTATATGGAGGGCTATCTTATGCAAAGAAATAATTTATTTTATTATTTCAAGCAACAACGATCCCTCGTTGTTGCTTTTTGTTTTCTTTTTTGCAATTGCCCTTCTCCCTCTATTTTATTTTCCAAAATAAAAGACAGGATGTGGAGAAACAATGAATTTCGGACAAATCGTAACAGCAATGGTAACTCCATTTGATGAAAATGGTGAAATTGATTTTGCAGCAACACGAAACTTGATTAATCATCTAATTTCCAATGGATCTGATGGATTGGTTGTAGCAGGGACGACAGGAGAATCCCCTACGTTGTCAAACGAAGAAAAAGTCAAATTGTTCAGGTTTACAGTTGAAGTGGTGAACGGTAGAGTTCCGGTCATTGCGGGAACAGGTTCGAATAACACACGTGAATCGGTTGAGCTCACAATGCTTGCTGAGGATGTTGGTGTTGATGGCATCATGCTTGTTGTGCCATATTATAACAAGCCAAGCCAGGTAGGCATGTACGCACATTTTAAAACGATTGCATCAGCCACTTCCTTACCGATTATGCTGTACAATATCCCTGGGCGTAGCGTCGTAAACATGTCCGTTGAAACAATCGTCCGCCTTTCTGAAATACCAAATATCGTTGCAATCAAAGAAGCAAGCGGCGATTTGGATGCTATGGCGGAAATCATTGAACAAACGCCAGAAGGTTTTTCCTTATATAGCGGAGACGACGGTCTGACCCTCCCGATATTGTCCATCGGTGGAACAGGGGTCGTTTCAGTCGCAGCCCATATTATTGGAAACGAAATGCAAACGATGATCGGGAAATTCAAGAGAGGCAATGCTCGAGCTGCCGCCAACGATCACCGTAAACTGCTTCCGATTATGAAAGCCCTTTTTGCTGTTCCGAATCCTTCCGCTGTAAAAACGGCATTAAATCTGAAAGGAATTCCCGTCGGTGGTGTCCGTTTGCCGATGATTCCGTTGAACGATGAACAGCTGCACTCACTGCAAAGCACATTATCCCTGCATGCTGAAGTAAAGATTTGATATAGATTCATTCGCTAACATAAAATAGAACCTGCGAAATTGCTCGCAGGTTCTATTTTCATTCATTGAAATGCTTCATGTAACTACCACCTTGCTATCCACTCATTACGCTAATAACCGTTTTGATTACCACCAAAATGGCAGCAAGGCAAATGTTGCAATGGATCCTAATGCAATGCCAATGGCGAAGGCAGCACCTCGGCCAAATCCAAATCCATATCCAAAACCGCCCAAGTCCCTCCGACGACCTATTGGTTGCAAATAGACCTTATTATTTCGAACACCTTGAATGATCCCCCTATGCACCCTTCCATCGTGGGTCCCAATAACTACTGCTCTTCCGACATGCCGTGTACATAAGTCGTGGTAACGTTGGATTGACATCGTGTTGTCACCTCATTTCAATTGAACATACAACATCTTATGTATGAAATGGTGTTTCATAGAGGACAAACATACTAAATCGGTGCGAAAAAGAAATCGAATGAGGACGAAAATTGGGAGAATGTCCAGTACACGAAAATTTTTACTACATAATATAAAAGCAGTAGATTCATTGGAGGTGTTGATGAATGTCAAAAGTTGAGTCTGTTCCTGAAGGCGGCTATGGCTCAGGGTTTACATTAATTGTTGTATTGTTCATTCTTTTAATTATCGTTGGAGCTTCTTATTTAGGCGGAGGATATGGATACGGATATGGTGGATACTGTTAATACACTTAATTGAATTTGATAAGATCGGCAAATGGAAAAAGCAAATGTTCATGCTTTTTCCATTTCTATTTAGTCGATAGCTGCGCAATTTTATGCGAGGGGATTGCCAATATTTCATCGGAGTGCAATGTTTTGTCTTTCAAAAAGTTCCAGACTAAATAAAACCCTACGCAATATCCCACCATCTTCGGATAGGACCCCATGCCATATAATACTTCATAATGAATAGCCGTCCCCTTTAACTGTTCCTTCTCAAAGAACACAATTTCTCTCCATAACTTCTCCAATTCCTCATTGGAATAAAGTGATAGAAACTTTGAATTGTATTCCTTGCCGAACCTTTCAAAGACAGCCATTTCTGCCAAACCTTCTAAAATGACCGTATCCAACAAAATATAATCCTCTTCCCTTTTAGGGTATTTAGCCAATCGGCATACATGATTATATTCATGAGTGAGTAATGCCTTGATTTCTACTTCCGTGTTGTTTGGAGAGATAAATAAAAACAACTTATCTTGGAAACTAAGTCCTGCCTTCCCACTAAATTCATCAGTTAACAATTTGTTATTTGGATCTGAAGGGAATATGAAAATTGGGACATCAGGACCTTTCCATAGTTGCCGAAGCTGCTCGTACTCCTGTTGTACGATTGACCATGCCCCATTCTCAAACAGTTTTTTACTCAGAGCGCTTCCGTCCTTTGACAAATTGTACATGCCAAATGTTAGCAAGTGCTGATGAATATCCGGGACAGATGCATCCGGAAAATAGTCTCTTAGTTTTTTACATATGCCAATAAGGTCGCCGTCCAATTCTTCGAGCCATTCATTTGTTTGAATAACACCCATTCCATCACACTCCTATCAAGTATTATATGCAATCCTTTAACAATGTTCGTAGGAAGTAGTTGGCGATGTTAATAGAAAAGCTGAACGATCGGGATGTCCCTATTCATAATGAAACCAACATGCACTTGAATCGTATGACAATAGAATGTATAGACATATCGGAGGAGATGCATAGTGAAAGAAGAAAAATCCGATAGACAGGTGTGGCTACGGTTCTTCCTTCTATTCGGTTCGCTCTCGGTACTTTATTTTTTTGTTTTCTATTTCTGCAACAAAATGCTGAATCATACAAATGATGCCCTTTTTTTCCTCACACCGAATAGTGCCTATTGGGTTTATTATAGTTGCTCCCTTATCTATGGGCTTGCTACTTGGGGAGTATATGTCTCCATCAAAAACGGGATTCAGAAAAAATCTTTCCGAGAGTTCAAAGTCGGTGTGCTTCTCGTATTTCGATTAGCTGCAATCCCTCTATTTATCACTCTTCCTTTTCTTTATTTAAGCTTTACGAATGCAATTGTCATGACCGAAGAAGAATTTATATACGGCACATTTTGGAGTTTATCAACAGACCATTACACTTGGGAGGACGTAACGAAAGTGGAAATCGACTATTCCATTCCCATCGAATCAAACCCTAACCGAAGCTCTTTCAATGGTCGCTATATTCTTCATTTTAAAGATGGAAGAAAATTTGACGTTTGGCAAAATACATTGGAAGGTGAAACAACGGAAGTTCAAGAAATTGATGCCTTTCTTCAAACAAAAAATATTCCTTTCTTTGTTCGACATGTCCCTTCGGAGGATACGATCAATAAGTACTTCTCAGGAAACGCCGACTTTATCCGTGATCTTTTTTCAAGATGATTTGCCATTTCCGTAATCGAGCTGGTGATGAGGATGGTTCAAGTCAATATCCGTTCTAAATAGAGGTTATATATACTTTGTTGATTAATCCGAATAGTTGGCCTTCTATGTTATAATTGAAAGCACATACAAATTTCCAGAAACTTAAGGGGGCGGTTTCAAATGGTAACTGAAGGGTCGGTCTTATGGGTGCCCAGCAACGACTTTATCGAAAACACGAATATTATTAACTATATTAAGTGGCTCAAGAGAGAGAAAAATTTGGCATTTGGCGATTATCATTCGCTATGGAAATGGTCCGTGGATGAATTGGAAGCTTTTTGGGAATCGATATGGGAGTATTTTGATGTGCAATCATCCACTGCTTATGAGGAAGTCCTATCCTTCAAGGAAATGCCGAGCGCTAAATGGTTTACCGGCGCGACTTTAAACTATGCGGAGCATATTTTCAGGCGTGATAATTATGATAAAACAGCGATATGCCACGCATCAGAAATACGCCCACTAGGTGAATTGAACTGGGGCGATTTCAAGAAACAGGTGATGAGCTTAGCAACTGAACTGCGTGCGTTAGGCGTTGGTAGAGGAGATCGCATTGCCGCGTATCTCCCGAACATACCAGAAACTGTCGTTGCTATGATGGCTACGATGAGCATAGGTGCGGTTTGGTCAAGTGTCTCCCCTGATTTCGGCAGCCGCAGCGTATTAGACCGACTGCAGCAAATCAAACCGAAAGTGCTGTTCACCATTGATGGCTATCAATACGCAGGAAAAACGTTCGACCGCCGAGAAGAGGTTGTGAAAATCGCTGAGCAATTGCCTACTGTTGAGCATTTTATCCATGTACCCTATTTAATAGTAGAAGATACCATTGGCCCAATTGAAAGTGCAAAACAATGGTCGGAGCTATTGAATCGGCCCGCCCCACAGCATTTTGAATTTGAACAAGTGCCCTTTGATCATCCTTTGCAAATTATGTATTCTTCTGGCACGACTGGCATTCCTAAAGCAATTGTGCATAGCCACGGCGGGATTTTATTGGAGTCCTATAAAATTCTTACGTTCCATGCCAATTTAGGACCCAAAAGCCGGCTGTTATTTTATACAACTACCGGATGGATGATGTTTAATATTTTGACGAGCGGTTTGCTAACCGGCGCCTCGATCGTGTTATATGACGGAAATCCTGCATATCCATCAATCGGCAAACTATGGGAGCTAGCCGAGCAAACTGGCACGACTGCATTCGGCGCAAGTCCTATGTATGTAAACTTGATGAAGCAAGCAGGTTTATCTCCTAAAGATAAATACGATTTGTCCAGCATCGAATCTATTATTTTAAGCGGAGCTCCTGCGGGACCTGAACTATTCGAATGGATTTACAAACATGTAAAGGAAGATCTTTGGCTTTCTTCCCAAAGCGGCGGGACTGATATTTGCTCTGGCTTTCTGACTGGCGTCCCGATTGAGCCGGTTACTGCTGGAGAGATGCAAGCTCGCGGCCTCGGTGTTGACGTCCACGCCTTTACGGAAGATGGGAAATCCGTCGTGGGCAAAGTCGGCGAATTGGTCGTACTGCAGCCGATGCCGTCCATGCCGCTTTATTTTTTAAATGACGAAGGCAACAAACGGCTCTTTGAAAGCTATTTTGATATGTTTCCAGGCATTTGGCGGCAAGGTGATAACTTGAAGCTGACGGAAAGAGGCACCGGCATCATTTATGGAAGATCCGATTCAACTTTGAACCGCAATGGAGTTCGAATGGGGACGAGCGAAATCTATTCTGCAGTTGAATCATTGGATGCCGTTAAGGATAGTTTAATTGTCTATTTGCAAATGAAAGAGAGCAGATCGTTCATGCCTCTATTCGTTGCCTTAAATGAAGGTGCCGTCCTCGATGAATCGCTAAAACAGGAAATCCGGGATATCATTCGGAACCAAGCATCACCGAAACATGTTCCCGATGAAATTTACGCAATCGAGCAAGTGCCTTATACGTTAACAGGAAAGAAGATGGAAGTGCCCGTCCGCAAAATATTATGTGGCGTTCCGGTCGAGGAAGCAGCAAATCCTGACGCAATGGCTAATCCAACATCGCTGCAATACTTCTCTACTTTCTGGCAAAAGGAACAATCAGATGAGGGGTTAGCCACTCACTCGACTTAACTATGCAGTCGAAGAGGGGCTGTCCAATAAGTCCCTAAAATAGAACAGGTGG
>NZ_JBHTLT010000005.1:0-695 GCF_042679045.1 Sporosarcina contaminans
CGTATCGGAAGGTGCGGCTGGATCACCTCCTTTCTAAGGATATTTACGGAATATGAACCACTGGTTCATACGTTGACGTTTTGCGTTCAGTTTTGAAGGTTCATGAAAAAGCGGAAAATACCGGTTAGCTCAACCGGTCACTGGAGGGCTTGAGTAGAAATGCTTGCATTTCGACCGAAAGACCGAAGTGGACGCGTGAGCTGGTGTTTAGAGCTGGACAACATGATCTTCAAAACTTGTTCCTTGAAAACTGGATAAAACGACATTGAAAGCAATATAGAAAAGCCGAAGCAGCCGTTTAGGCGCGACAGGCATAAGACGGATTGGCGGAGCGGCGTTTTTGCCGCATAGCCGATACGGCTTATGACCCGAGCGTCTGGCTGCTAAGGCTGNTCTATTGATTGAACAAATGCAATACTTTTTAACGAGTAGCTTATGTACTTATCGCTAAGTACCACTACTCACCCGAGGGTTTCAAGACGCAAGCAGGACGAGAAAGCGATGGAATGAGGACCGGAGCGTGCTAAGGCACGTGAGGACCAGAATGACTGAGCTGACGAAGTAATGCGCAGCGTATTGGAAGCCGAATGAAGGTTAAGTTAGAAAGGGCGCACGGCGGATGCCTTGGCACTAGGAGCCTATGAAGGACGGCACTAACACCGATATGCTTCGGGGAGCTGTAAGTAAGCTGTGAT
>NZ_JBHTLT010000007.1:0-9610 GCF_042679045.1 Sporosarcina contaminans
AAATTTGGTAGCGAACAGCTCGAAACGTTTAAGAAGTTTTGGGATGAAAACGGCAAGGCAATAATGGATTTAGTTAAAAAATATTTCAACCTTGTACTCTCTGACATTAAGATGGTAATGGGATTAATCCAAGGCGTATTCCAAACGGTCTGGCCTATCATCTCGGGGGTTGTAAAGACTGTGTGGGCGGTCATTAAATCGATTGTTAGTACATCGATCAATACAGTTCTCGGTGTTATCCAAACCGTCCTTAAACTCCTGCAAGGCGATTGGTCGGGTGCATGGGAAACCATTAAAACAACGGCTTCCACAATCATGGATAATATTATCAAATACTTTAAGGATATTGATTTACTACAAGTTGGTAAAGACATCATCCAAGGTTTAATAGATGGTATCGGGTCCATGGCGAATGCAGTAGTTGAGAAAGTAAAAACCCTTGCAGATAGTATCCCTAATTGGATTAAGAAAGTACTCGGAATCCATTCACCATCTCGAGTGACTAAAAAACTCGGTGAAGAAACTGGAACAGGTTTAGCAATCGGTATTACAAACACTCAAAAGCAAGTTACAAAAGCGACAGATGGCGTTGCGAAGGCAGTAGATACTGGATTCACCAAAACAATGCAACGCATTACAAAACAAGCTGAACAAGCAGCATCCGGTACAAAAAAATCTACTGATCGTATTAAAAAATCCTTTAAGGAAGCGTTTGACGCAGTCAAACATGAATATGAATCCGGCAATTTCACAGCTACTCAATATGTAAAAGCGCTTGAATCAGTAGGCAGTCGCTACGCTAAAACAGCAGATGCACAACGCAAGATTTCTGCAGAAATGCTTAAGATGGAAAAAGAAGCAGCCAAAGAGCGTGAAGAAATCGACAAGAAGACATTCGAGAAAACAAAGTCATTCATCGAAGCGAGACGACAAGCAAATGAAATCTCCCTCACTCAAGAATTGGCAGCGTGGGAACGTGTGCATGATCGATACAAACAAGGTTCGGATGAACGGATTGAAGCGGAGAAAAACATTCAACGGGTGCGCCAAGAAATCTACGATCAATTACTCCAAGCAAATGACGAGTTTTTGAAAAAGACACAGGAAATAAATAAGAATGTGGAAGACGAAGAAAAGCGTCTTAACGAGGTGTATGAAAAGGCCGTGGAAGAACGAACACGGTCTATTCGTGATTTCGCAGGATTATTTGATGAAGTGGTATTCAAGGCGGAGAAGACCGGTGACGATCTGATCAATAATCTTAAAGGACAAGTTAGCTACATTGATCAGTGGTCGTATTCCATCGAACAGTTAGCCAAGCGAGGAATTGATGATGGTCTACTCGAAGAACTACGTGCTATGGGTCCGAAGGCTATGCCTGAACTTATGGCGCTCAATTCTCTTACAGATAGTAAGTTAAAAGAGTATGAATCACTGTGGAAGAAGAAGACGGAACAGGCCCGATCAATCGCTCTCAAAGAAATGTCCGGTTTGAAAACGGACACTGAAAAGCAGATTTCCGAACTTCATAAGAACGCTGAAAAGCAATTAGAAGCTGTACGGAAAGAATTTGATAGCAAAGTCAAATCTATTCGTTTTGGAGCGGAGGATGAATTCAGTGCGATGAAGTCCACACTACCGGACATTGGGAAAGAAGCGATCCGTGGACTACAAAGTGGTCTTGAAAACATGCGTGGTCCACTGATGAAAACAGCACGGGGCATAGCTGATGAAGTTGCTTCCACAATTAGAAAGGCATTGCAAGTCAAATCTCCATCCCGTGTCACTACAGAAATCGGGGAATTTGTTGGCGAAGGTTTAATGGTCGGTATGGAAAACATGCTATCGGATATCAAGCGCGTAGCATCACGTATGGGTGAGTTTGCAGTGCCTACGATGCCTGATGTGGCGATGGGTGCGGTGAGCGGTGGAGGATTTACTTCAAATCGAAACGTAAGTCAATCGCAGGAGAGCAATCAAACTTTCCTTATCCAACCTACGCCGATTTATTTAGATGGTCAGATAATCGGAGAAGCAGTCTTTGACGTGGTTGATGTGAAAATGGACAGTAAGCGAACATCACAGTTGCGGTACGGGGGGTGGAAAAAGTGAGCATATCAATCGAAACATTAGACGGGACAAAATATGACTTAAAACATTTTGGTATAATCCCCCTGACTTTCACCGTTGATTCTCCAATCCCTCGTCATTACAAAGAAGATGTGGAAGGCAGGGAGGGTCACATTGATCTTGGAACAACGTTTGAAGGTCGGACGATGCGTTGTACATTCATGCTCAAAGCGAAGGATAAATTCGACTATGTATTGTTGCGTAATGAAGTTTTCCGCTTATTTGATGCACGACAACATTTTTACATTATTGATAAATATGAGCCGCGAAAAAGATGGCTTGTGAAAACAGCAGAAATGTATACACCGGAAAAAGCAACGATTAGGGTAGGAAGATTGGAAATTCAATTTCAATCTCCTTCTCCTTACGCCGAATCTTACGGAACTACACTTGATCCATTTACTTTTACAGACGAAAAGTGGCAAGTCGGGCAAGGTGTTATTTCCGAGGACTTAGTTTACGCTCACAACACAACAACATTTCGTATATATAACGGATCCGATATCGAAATCGACCCAAGAGAAATTCCGCTGAAAATTAAATATCAAGGTGCGTCAAACAAATTGAAAATCAGAAACAATACTACCGGTGATGAATGGCAGTTCAACGGTACCTCAACGGTAAATGACACTATCATTCTCGATGGAATACGATCCCTAAAAAACGGATTGACCATATTCGGCCAAACTAACCGAAAACTAATAACGCTCGAAAAAGGATGGAACGACTTCACCTTGTCTGGTGCGAGTGGTTCTTTTTTGATTTCGTTTGATTTTAGATTTTACACAATATAAGGCGGTGATATAGTGAGTCGTTATAGGACAATTAACGTCAATTTAGATAGGCAGTATCGTAACGATCTAAATTGGAATTTTGAACAAATTGGTATCGATCTGACCAATATGGAAGCTGGACTAAACACAGTTGTAGAAGATTTAATTGGCGGCGGGTTTATCGAGAGTCTTGAAGCGGCGAGAGACAATGCCAATGCAGCGGCAACTCATGCAAGTAGTGAAGCCCAATACGCAACTACACAAGGGTCCTTTGCCAAGTCACAAGGCGATTATGCAAAAGCGCAAGGTGATTACGCAAAGCAGAAAGGTGACTATGCAGACGAAAAAGCGGTTGCGGCAGACGAAGCAGCAGGACGAGCTAACACTGAAGCGACCGGACTAGAAGCGTTGAAAATCGCAGTAATCGATGCAACGCAAGCGGCGAATACCCAAGCAGACAGAGCTGACGTAGCAGCTACTAGCGCTGAAGCTTCGGCTCAATATGCAAAAGAACAAGGCGACTATGCCAAACGGATGGCCGATGATATAGCAGATAAATCTGGTGTTACAAGTATCAACGGAAAGTCCGGGGCTGTCACATTAACTGCTGATGATGTAGGTGGTATTCCAACATCAGAAAAAGGTACAGCTGGCGGGGTCGCCATGTTGAATGAAGAAGGAAAAGTCGTGGATGCGCTCGGTAACGAAGTTGAGGGGAAAGTGACCTCCGTAAATGGTCTAACAGGCGATGTTGTAATAAGCACCGCTGATATTGGAGCAGCGACACCAGAAGAAGTCCAAAAGGATATTGGGACGGCGATTGCGCCACTTACGACGCAACTTGCTAATCACGAATCTCGGCTTAACCAGCTTGAAAATGATACAGGTAAAGTTGCTGCTAATGTTACAGGTTTATACCGAGAAACTGCATGGCTCAAACTAAAACAAGAAGCCAAGGACCGTATAGATGGTGGTGTAACATTTGCGGATGATTTCAGTGGGAATCGGTTTGGATTCTCGTTAAACGAATCAGAAAGTCAAAGCATCAAAATACGTGATGGAAAAATGGTGATGATTGAGGATTTAAAAACATCACATTCGGCGGTTGACGAAGTTGTTGTAAATCAAGCGTACAGCACAGCAGGTAACGGGGGCAGAAAAATTGTGCAACTGGATAACGGTTGGATTGTGGCAGTTTGTAGAAATTCACTTACCACAACACAAGGGTCTTTCTATTTCTTTCTAAACAAGTTAGATGGAGAAGGTTTTAAACCTCTTTGCTATATGCAAAATACCTCTTCCCCCATAGGGGACTCAATAGCTATTGCTTCTAAAGGAGAAATAGTTCATGTTGTATGTTCAAACAACAATGCAAGTGTAGTTAGTATTTCATTCAATGTTAAAACTGTTTTAAATACAAACTTATTTAAAGGTGGAGGGCTAAAAAGTATAGATATCGGTCAAACCGCAATAGGCAATGTTTCCTTAGCCATCGACCCATCGAACGGACAATTGCATGTAGCATGGGCTTCTAAAAACGCAACATTCCCGAATGTTTTTAATATCCGTTATTCAAAGAGTATGGATAGTGGATTTACGTGGAGTGAGGTTGAACAAATAACAACAAGCGCAAAGGACTATAGCTCTAACCCATCCATTGTAGTTATTAACAGAGAGCCAATTATCGTAGCAGAAAGATCGAATGGCATATTCATCTATAAGAAAACAGGACTGCCATATTTGCGTGATGAAATCGCAAGTTGGACGTACAATATTATTCTTTCTTCCGAAACCTACAAATATCAATCTCCATCTGCAGTCGTAGGTAAAGATGGCGCGATTCATGTGGCGTGGCATGGTTCTGACAGTTCTACAGCGTATTTCAATATTCATTATCGGAAATCTGAAGACGGAGGAATTAGTTGGTCAAGAGTGGAGAAACTAACCAATGAAACAACTACAAATACCATTAACCCATCTATATCTGTTAATAGTGAGAATAAGATTTTTATCGCATTTCTTAAAACAAGAAACAACTCTTCGTTCTTTATAAAACATGATGTAGCATGGTCTGAACCAATACTATTAGGTAAAGGGGAAGATCCGTCAACACTTGATAATAATTCACTGAATTTCGAGATACCACTTACAGTTCGAAAGGAAACAAATAGTGTCTTGTTTAATGGTGAGTGGACTGAAACTGTTGAAGAACCACGAACGACAGCGACAGCAGTTTATGATATTCCCTCCACAGACTATGTGGGTGCTTTTGTGCAGAAAGAGGGAGCAATCACAGTTTCAGCTTTCCTGAATAATATCCTGATGGATTCTGTACTAGATGACGATGAATACAAATTCGAAACAGCTGAGTTACTTCCTTCACCTGTTCCGGCAAAATTGCGGATTGAGTTATCGAGGCAAACGATTGACGGTGGAGAAAATGATGCAATCACACGAATTTTAGGAGGTCGAGCATGATGGGAAAGATTAAAATTCCAACTCCTGAAGAAAGACGTATCATGGAATTAGAGCGTGAAAATAAGCAGTTGAATCAAAAAATCAACACACAAGATGAAATAATCGGAGAGTTGCTATTTGAAATAATTCCACAGATAACGGAAGGAGGACAGCAATGATGGCAATGTACATGGCAATGAAAATAATGGATGGCAGTCAAGCTTACGAGTTTATTTTCAGTGTGTCAGTTTATAAGAAATATCAAGATGATGTTGATGCTATCTTAATTGCGGAAGGTAAACAAGATTTAATTAAACGGTAAAGAGGGTGATACTTTGATTGTCACACACATTGACGGTCGTAGCGAATTACTGACCGACTATAAATCATTACAACGCAAAAGGAAAGTGAATGGGGAATACTCACTTTCTTTTTTGTTGTTTAAAACTGATAGAAACGCACATTCATATCCTCTTGCTGTAGAAGAAAGTTTAATTGAATATGACGGCCAAGAATACCGAATCAAGAAGATGTCAGAAAAGACAATTGGCAAAACTCCTGTTAAGCAAATTCAAGCAGATCATATATTTTTTGATCTTGTGGATTGTTATCAATACGAAACCATATCAGGTGCAAAGCAATTGACGGTATGTCTTGCGTTTGCTTTAGAGGGCACGGGTTATAGGTTCGAAGTGGTTGATCCCTTTGCATCAGTCGAGTTTGAGAACTTCGGTAATGACAATGCTTTGTCTTTAATCCAAACATGCCTCAATCGATTTGGTGCAGAGGTTGAAATCAACGGTAAATATCTTCGCTTTTATCGACGGATTGGCAGGAAAACAGATATTCAGTATCGTTATAAGCACAATATTAAAACCATCGAAAAGCATGTGGACAGTTCAAATCTATCAACTTATATCAAGGGATTTGGAAAGCAGAATGAAGATGGCTCATATGTTGTCACTGCTGACTACCTATCACCTTTGCACACGTATTACGGTATTCGCCATGCGAAGCCTGTATATGATGAACGTTACACAACATATAGCGGATTGCTTGAACGCTTACAAAACGACTTGCAAGATACACCGGAAATTAGCATCACGTTAGAAGCGGTCGAACTGAAAAAGGCCGGCATTAATACGGAGCAACTTGAACTTGGTGATGATGTCTTCACGATTTACGAACCTCTTGATATAGACATTAATGCGCGGATTGTGGAAATCATCGAATTCCCGGAAGAGCCAGTATCTAACCAATTTACTATTGCTAATTTTAGGGGTAGTGTGGTCGATAGCATTGCGGATTTCCAACGGACAAAAGACCGAATCGATGGTATATTTGAAGGAAAGGAAAAACTACCGTTTAATGTGCTGGATGACGCAGTTCAACGTGCCACGCTTGCTTTGCAGTCTGCGCAGACAGAACTTGAATTTGAAAACGGCATCATAGCGAGAGATCCCAGTGACGCTAACAGACTTATGATAATAACATCGACAGGTATTGGAATAAGTACTGATGGTGGCAAAACGTTTAAAGAAGCAATCACAGCAGATGGCTTTGTTTTATCAGCTGGTGCAATCGGCCAATTATCGGCAAACAATATCACCATTGGGAACGGCACTAAATTCGAACCAGGGTATGATCCTAAAGAAATGAATGATATGTTGACGGTGTGGAAGTATCCTGGTACTACCCTTATTGATGGTGGCTCGATTTTCACTAATTCAATTGATGTAAATAGCATAAAAGTTGGTACATTATTGGGGTTTAAAATCCAGACCAAAACTGGTTCCGATCAAATAACAATCGAAAATAGATCGATTGATATTATCGATGCTGACAACATTATTAGATTATCCACAAAGGGTGCTCTTTTTGATGGCCCGTCGATTGATTTTGATTTATACGAAAGAGGAAATCAAGCGAGCATTGGTTATCAAAACAGTGGATTAACTATGTTTTCAGGCGGAATCATCCGAATACATGCAATAGATTTTTTGAGTCTAGGATCATCCAATTCGACTGTAGACTTAGACAGCAACACGCGAGTTCGAGGTGACTTTAATGTAATTGGTGCTAAAAACGCATCGGTACCAACTTCGATAGGTATGGTCAATGTTTCAGCCTATGAGACTGCGGAATACTACTTCGGGGATATTGGACGCGGTGAAGTCGTCAACGGTGAATGCATAATCGATATTGAGTCCTTATTTGCGGAAACAGTCAACACGGAGATTCAATACGAAGTCTTCCTTACTCCTTACGGTCCTGGTCAAATTTACGTAGATCCGGAAAGCATGACGGCTGATAGCTTTATCGTCAAAGGCGACGACATCCCATTTGCTTACGAAATCAAAGCTAAGCGGCGAGGTTATGAAGACGTGCGTCTGGAAGCCACCTATGAAAGCGAGGTCGAGTCTGTTGCGTATTAAAATGCTGCGGAAGAATGATACCGGCGAGGTTGAGGAATTCTTTGTTCATAGCTGGGAGGGGAAGCAGTTGCTTGATACCCAGCGGAAGAAGTACCGACAGCTGGAATATGGGATTTCGGCAGAAGTAAATCGAAAGCAAGCACTTCGGCAGCGGCAGAAGTTGGCGCGGGAGTTGCGGGTGATTAAGAAAGAATTGGCAGGCATGCGGAATGAGATTGTGTGGTAGAAGGATTATCCCTTCACCTTGTCGAAAGATGTAGATGGAGGGGATAACTATGAATCCATTAATCGAAAAACACAATGACATTTTACAAGAAATCGAGGATAGACTAAAGTTTCTCGAAAAAGAATATCAGAATTACGAGGAACAATCGGCTATCATCGAAGAAATTCTGCAGAAGGTGAAGCAACTATATTTACTTAACAAATGAGAACGTCCACACGGGGGCGTTCTTTTTATTTATCCATATTTAGAGAAAAGGGGTCGTGAGGTGAATCATGCCAGATAAGGATAAGGAGGCGTTTAGCGTGTATGACAAAGTACGTCAACACGATGATGCCATTAACGATCATACCGAAAGGATATTAAATCTTGAAGAAGCCGATAAGCGACATGAAGCACGGTTAAAATTGTTAGAGGATAACGCTATACGCTTGGAAAATACCGTCATGTCAGAAGCGAGGGAAACGCGATCAACAATGGAGCGCAACACAGATAGGCTTTATGATATTGTGGAAAACGCAATGACTATTTCAGCTACACAAGAAACACAGCGACACGAGCTGAAACTGACAAAATGGGATAAAGTTACAACTATTTTACTTAAAGCCGGGGGTGGCTTAGTAGGGTTAGCAAGTGCCGGCGGAGCAATTTATTATATGATAGATCATTTTCTTAATAAATAGGAGGAATCATAATGGATGACAAATTAAAACAATATATCGGATTTATCGGGGGTGCTCTTGGGGGCATCCTTTTATTTTTGCAGTCGATGGGCATTGAGTTGGCACATTTTAATGACGATACAATTCAAGCATTTACGGAAATGCTATTGTCGTTTGTTCCGCTCGCTCTGGTAGTATATGGCGTGTGGAAGAATCAATATATCTTTACTGACAGGGCTAAGAAGCAGGAACAGGAATTGAAGCATAAGGGGCTGAAATAATGGCATACGCAATCATCAATAATTACATTGATCGGTCGCTATATCCTTTGAAATCACCTTACGAAATGAAGCCCGAATATATAACCATCCACAATACCTATAATGATGCTACAGCATTAAACGAGATCGCCTACATGCACCGTAATAAGACTGCTACATCTTATCATGTCGCTATAGATGATAAGCATGCTGTACAAGCGATACCGTTTAACCGTAATGCTTGGCATGCAGGGGATGGACAAGGACCTGGCAATCGGAAGTCTATCGGAATTGAAATTTGTTATTCGAAGTCGGGCGGTCCGAAATATGCTGCAGCCGAAGCAAATGCAATCGAATATATAGCACATGTACTTAAACAGTACGGCTGGGGCATTGATCGGGTAAAGTGGCATCGTGATTGGAGTGGAAAGAAATGTCCACATCGGATTATTGATGAAGGACGGTTACAAGAAGTCAAAAATAGGATTGCCGCAAAGCTTGCTCAATTAAATGGCGTGGCTTCCACACAGGGCGAAAAGGAGGTAGACGAAATGGCTCAAACATTACCCAAGACGCAACAAGACGACATGAGAGCGCTTTTAAAGCGCGCGTACACTGATAAGGTGTTTAGTGTCGATCACTCAACCAAAGTCGATAAGATGACACGTGG
>NZ_JBHTLT010000008.1:0-13675 GCF_042679045.1 Sporosarcina contaminans
TATCCTATTATGGAGTTATTCCGAAAGCCTGCAAGCCTTATCGGGCGCAGACAAAAGGAAAAGTAGAGAGGGCTGTAGCTTATTTAAAATCAAATTTCCTTAAGCGTCGCCTACCTGAAAACCTGGAAGATTTGAATTCAGAAGTGCGTAAATGGCTGGATGAGGTGGTTCACAAAAAACGCAATCAAACGACGCAACAACGCCCATGTGATCGGTTCGAGGAAGAGCGTGCGCTTTTGATTCCATGGAATACAAAACCGCTGTATCAAGTAAGACAATGGGAACTCCGGGAAGTGAGTAAGGATTGTTTTATTTCCTATCAGCAGAATAAGTATTCAGTGCCGTATCGATATGCGGGACAGCAAGTGAAGGTACATGAAACGAATGAAGGAATGCTTGAACTATACGACGAGTATGAACGGATAGCCGTACATCCGCTACTAGATGGCAGACATCAAGTGACTATGAATGCCGAGCATTATCAAGGGCTACCGGGAACAGAAAAAGAGCAGGAAAAGAATCTACATGGTTTGGCGACCCCAGATTCCCCTACTCCAATACCGACCGTTGAAAGTCGATCGTTAGCAATATACGCTGCGCTCGAGGAAGGAGAATAAGGTTATGCATTCATCAATACTCGAAGAACGCTTAAAAGCGCTCGGGTGGCAGCAGACAGCCCAGCAACTAGATGAACTAGTCGAGAGTGCCTCTGCCAATACTTTATCATATTTTGACTTTCTTGACACCCTGGTAAAACAGGAATGGGAACATCGAGAATCAGAGGCTTTGGCCAAACGAATTCGCAAAGCAAAATTTCCGTATACAAAAACGATCCATGAATTCGACTTTAGCTTTCAGCCTAGTATTAGTGAGCGACGCGTCAAAGAGACTTGTACCTGCCGTTTTATCGCAAATGGAGAAAACCGCATCATACTCGGCCCACCGGGGGTGGGAAAGACACATCTCGCCATCGGGTTTGGGTTAGAAGCGTTAGCCAAAGGTTACAACGTCTTGTTTATTACGGCCAATGAGTTAGGAGAGCAATGTCAAAAGGCTTCACAAAAAGGCACACTATCGTATTTAATGAAGCGTTTATGTAAACCAGATCTCATTATTTTGGATGAAGTCGGATATTTCGACTTTGACGAAGTCACAGCCAATCTGTTTTTTCAAATCGTTTCTAAGCGATATGAAAAAGGGGCTATGATCATTACTTCAAATAAATCCTATTTGGAATGGGGAAAAACATTTGGGGATGATGTTTTAGCAACAGCGATTTTAGATCGTCTCCTACATCACTCCGTAACCTTTAGCATTAAAGGCGATTCATATCGCATGGAAGAGAAAAGGAAGGCTGGGGTGTTCCCTTTGCCTTCAGCTGCTGAATCGTTAAAGTGAGGAATTTTAGTCCGGCGTTTTTGGGGAATTTTAACCCGGTATTGACAAAGAAATCTTAACACTAATCGTCACCTATAAAAACCTTCGCTTCTATATTCATTTAGTTGTATTACCATGCATAGGAAGTTTGAGGAAAACACACAAGCCCGTTGCCACCCTCATAAACGATAGTTAATGCTATGTAATCGTTTCAACAAGGTCATGAAGCCTAAATAGCACAATGTAATTGTCATGCAACACAATGCTGTGTATGAACATACACACCGCGCTCTCAACATAAAATTATTTGCTCAAAATATAAATGTAACGCAATACAGCCATATCAATGGCTATCTTGCAAATTACTACGATATCAATGCAAAACATAATAGAGGGGATTTTGATTGTTTGGGAATTAAAGAAATAGCTCTTCTATAAGTTGAATGGAAAATAGATAGAGAGATCATACCTATGCTTTCTTTATAAACGCACAAAAAAGCCATTCCCCACAGGGAATGGCCCAGACTGTAGACAAAAGGGTTGGAAATCGAATTGATTTCCAACCCTTTTGTCAATTATGAAGTTATTTTAACGGAAAAAGGCCTTTTTATCTCGTAATATTAGCTTNTATACATACATCCATAAGCATAGGCGCAGCTTTATCATGTAAGGAAGATGATTTTGATTCACTCTATAAAAAAGCGGATGAGGCATTGTATAAGTCTAAGGAGAACGGAAAAAATCAATACACATTATATAGCTGTTCCTAAAGCAAAGGGCTTACATTCAAATGTGGGTGTTTGTAAAAAGCTGAGGGCGTTGCAAATATTGCAACGCCCCTCAACCATTCATACATTATAATGATTTATCGTCAACGTTGTTCAACCAAGATTCAATCGTTCCGATGACCGACTCCACGCAACCATCTTCGAATGGGGAAATTAAATTTGCTTCTTTCACAAGCTCAGTAAAAGACTTTGATCCGCCTAATTTACATAAGTGCACATAATCTTTCCATGCACTTTCACGATCTTCAAGTGAGCGTTTCCAAAATTGGAATGCACAAATTTGTGCCAAAGTGTAATCGATGTAGTAAAAGGGCACTTCGTAAATATGTCCTTGGCGTTGCCATACTGCTCCGGATTCCAAATAAGGAATACCGTCATAATCACGCATCGGCAAGTATTTCCGCTCAAGTTCTTTCCATGCTTCCTTTCTTTCCGCAGGCGTCATTTCAGGGTTTTCGTAAATAATATGCTGGAATTCATCCACCGCAACGCCGTACGGCAAGAAAAGCAGGCCGCTGCTTAAATGTGCAAATTTATATTTCTCTGTGTCTTCTTTAAAAAATAACTCCATCCAAGGCCAAGTAAAGAACTCCATACTCATGGAATGGATTTCTGCGCCTTCATGGGTCGGCCAGACGTATTCAGGAATGCCGATATTGCGGCTGCTGTACACTTGGAATGCGTGACCTGCTTCATGGGTCAGAACGTCGATATCTCCGGAAGTGCCGTTAAAGTTGGAGAAGATGAAAGGCGAATCGTAATTGTCGATAAAAGTGCAATAGCCCCCAGCTTCCTTCCCTTTTTTTGCTTCCAAATCAAGGAGATGCTTATCGGTCATATACTTGAAAAACTCATCCGTCTCAGGGGAAAGCTCGGCATACATTTTCTTGCCGTTTTCCACGATCCATTCTGGAGAGCCTTTCGGAGTTGCATTGCCTGTTAGGAAATTCAATGATTGGTCGTAAAATTTCAATTGGTCAACGCCGATCCGTTCAGCTTGCCGTTCGTATAATTTGTTCGCGAGAGGAACGATATGTTCCAAAACTTGGTCGCGGAATTTCTTTACCATTTTCGCGTCATAGTCGATCCGGCTCATTCTCGCATAGCCTAATTCAATAAAGTTTTCAAACCCTAATGTTGTCGCCATTTCATGACGAACTTTTACGAGATCATCATAAATCCGATCGAATTGCTCGCCATTCTCCGCGTAAAATGAAGTAGAAGCTTCCATCGCGGATTTTCGGACTGAACGGTCTGTCGACTCCATATACGGCCCCATTTGCGCTAACGTTAACGTCTTGCCGTCAAATTCGATTTGAGCGGAAGCGACTAACTTGGCGTATTCCGAAGTCAACTTATTTTCCTTTTGCAACAAAGGAAGGATTTCCGGTGAAAAGGACTTAATTTCGTTGTCAGCCAATGCGAATAATTGAGGACCCCATTGTTCTTCAAGCTCTTTGCGATAAGGCGTCGAAACGAGTTCCTTATAATAGGGAATGAACAACTCTTGAAACTCAGGCCCGATTTCATCGAAATAATCTCTTTCCTTTTGATAAAATTCGTCATTTGTATCAATGGATGACCGAATGTACATCAAATTCGATTGCGTAGAATAATCACTGCCGATTGCATTGATTTTTTGGATTACATCATTTTGCTCCTCATAGGAAGCAGCATTTCTGAACCGCTCAAGCAATTCATTGAATTCTTTTTTGATCGTTTCCATATTTGGTCTTTTGTATTCGAAATCTTCAAACTTCAACAATTGTTATACCCCCAAATAGTTATAGTAACGCCTTACTCCATTGTTAATCAATTGTAATGAAATTGCAAAAGATATTTTCCGAAATGATAGGTAAAAGGCAGAATAATCCCTTTTGCGGGGTGAAATATTGTAAGATAGTATTGAAAAGACGATAGTGAGGATGAGGTTTATAATGGAAATAATCGAGTATAGTGTAGAGGAATTAATCGACCCGACTGGAATACTTACAGGCAGAAGGTTTGAATTTATGCTTTATATACTGTTTGATGAAGAAGATGAGCTTTATGAAGAGCAAGGAACAGGTTTGCGTGTCCTTTACGCAGTAGATGGCGATCAGGAGAAAATTGCTTCCTACCATTTCTTCGAGCGCGCAACAGACAAAATTCTTGATTTTGAATTGGAAGATGAGGAAGAAGCTTTCATAGCGCATTTTTGCAAAGAGCATATTGAAAAGTAAAGACAGAGCTATTTATTAGGATGCACATCTATGACCTATGCTTTAAGAAATACAGTAGGAAGGGACTGATCACCTTTCCCTGCACTGAGTAATCTGTGTATGCTTAAATGGGGAAGGGGCTGCAGCTCTTTATTTATTATACAATTAGCTCGAAAACTAAATCCTTAAAGAGCAATACATACATCTGGGTATAGAATACTATGAAAATAGTATGAACATCCAAAAAATTAAGTTATTTCTTATGGAAGGAACCTTATAAAAATAATTGATAATCGAATCAAAATATGTGTGTTTTATTGAAAAATGATAGATAATGTGTAGAGTAGATAAGTAAGAGTGTATGATGAAGATTTTAGTCCTCATCTAAAAAGTCGAAAAAAATTGGAGTGTATATAGATGAATAATGAGATTGTCGATATTACTATAATCGGTGGGGGACCTACTGGACTTTTCGCATCTTTTTATGCCGGCATGCGGGAGATGTCGGTGAAAATCATTGATAGCTTGCCCCAATTGGGCGGTCAGCTTATTGAACTCTATCCGGATAAATATATTTATGATGTTGGTGGATTCCCGAAAATTTTAGCGAAAGATCTTGTTGCTAACTTAGTGACGCAAGCTCACTATGCAAAACCTGAAATCCATTTAGGAGAAACTGCATTGTCGGTAACTCGGGACGGCGATCATTTCATCCTTCAAACAGATAAAGGCGTTCATTTAACAAAAACAATTTTATTGACCGCGGGCATCGGCGCGTTCCAACCAAGAAAAATCGGCTTAGCTGAAGAGGCTGATTTTGAAGGCAATACTTTGCATTACGGCATAAAGGATCTTTCTATGTTCAATGGTCGCAATGTGTTAGTTTGCGGTGGAGGAGACTCTGCTGTTGACTGGGCATTAATGTTGGAAGATATTGCGGAAAGCGTATCCTTAGTGCATCGCCGCGAGCGTTTTACTGCACATGAAACGAGTGTTAACCAACTAATGGCTTCGAAAGTAAATGTATTAACATCGCGTGCAGTGAAAGCGATTGAAGGGGAAAACGGTGCTGTAAGTGAAGTTGTACTTGCACAGAAAGACGGCACTGAAGAGCGCATGAGCATCGATCATGTAATCGTAAACTATGGTAATATTTCTTCTTTAGGCGCAATAAAAGAATGGGGTCTTGAAATGGACCGCAATTCCATCATCGTCAATTCAAGAATGGAAACGAATATTGAAGGCATCTATGCAGCCGGAGATGTAACAAGCTATGACGGCAAAGTGAAACTGATCGCTGTCGGTCTTGGCGAAGCACCAGTGGCTGTCAACCACGCAAAAGCGTATATCGATCCGAAAGCAAGACTGCAGCCATTGCACAGCACAAGCGTATTTAATTGATTAAGAAAACCGGAGTGGAAATACAACCATTCCGGTTTTATTTATTGCGCAAATTTAATAATGCGACTACGCTCTAGAAAGACGAATACGTATTATGTTTGACGAACTGCTTTCAAACGCGTAAAGCTACAAAAACGTATAAACATCATACGAATAAAATGTTCGAACTGCGCATAATCCTGTTAATTAATCGTATATTCAAGGTGATTTGCGCATAGCTGAACTGTGTGCACGCAAAAATTCATGAGCAGGCAGGAAATAGCCCAATTCAGATCTCACACCCTTGTTTATTCAATTCAAAGTTTATCACACTATTTTCCATAGCAACGAATCGCAAAAATCCCACTCCAAACAACCTCGTTTGGGGTGGGATTTGTTATAGAAAGGCAGTAATAATTAAAATGAGAGCAAGCGGTACAAAAATAATTAAATAGCCAATTGGATTGCCGAAATTTATTGTCCAGCCAATACCAAATCTCTTCTCAACGAAAATGGATGGGTCCTCTTTATTAATATAAAAGACACCTGCTTTCCAATAGCGGTCATCATCGAAGTCAGTTACGCCTTCAATTGGCTCTTCTTCCTCAACTGGAATACGAGCACCGCCTTGGCCAACTTTAAACGCATAAATGACAGTTGCCAACAGAATGACGAAAAGGAATCCGAACGGCATGGAAATCATAAATACAGAACTGACAATGTCTTCATGGATCGTTGTTATATGCAGGAAAGAAGTAAGGATTGTTGTAGCTAATGATGTTAAAAAGAGAAAGTAGCTCGTATATTTTCGAAAAGACAATTGTTGCACTTTCGATGAGCTGCGTTTAGCTGGATTTAATCGAATTCCGGATTTTTTAGTCGTTGCATTAACTCCGATCATCATTCCTTGCATAATGAATGAAATGAGCAGCAGCGCAATTACGGAAAACGGGTTTTTCTCAGTGAATGCATCCGGTTGGCCATTTGGACCCCAATGGGTGGGTATTAAGTCTGGCATCGCCTCATATTGCGTAGCTGTATAAGCGATGAGCCCAATTGTGATGATCATAGGCAACGCAAAAATATAGTTTGGCAGCATTTCATCGTTTGAATGGCTTGTGAGATCAGCAATACGGACTTTTTTCAAGTTTGCACCCCAGCTTTGCTCCTTTTTTCTTTTTGTAGTCCGTATGTGAAAGTATACATATAGCCCCATACTAACAAGTAAAACGCTCAGTTGGGAAGCGACGCCAGATAAGATGATGCTTTCTTCACTGCTATTATTGAGACCGAAAATTAATAAAGTGATGATAGCGATGATGCCAGTCATCATAACGAAAAAAGAATAACGCTTTTTATAAGTCATTAATACAGAATCTTCTGTATGGCCTTCAGGTATCGTTACTCCAAAGACAATATGGGGCTTTAGTAAATAGGGAATTGCTGCCTGCAGCCCAACAATAAACAGAATGCAAGCAATTAATATCATTAATACCATTCTTATTCCTCCATAATTTCTGATTTAAGAGAAGTCGTTAAAGCATGAATTTCTTCCTGAGTCATTCCATATACAATTGCCTCTGCAATCAATGGCTTCAGCAATAGGGCGAGCTGGTTTATGCTTTCCGTATTCGTTCCTTTATCTGGCTGCACTTTAATAACAGCGCCAGATTTCGGAATGATATCAATGATTTTTTTCTTTTCCAATTCATGATAGGCTTTATTGACTGTGTGCATATTGACACCTAAGTCTGCTGCTAAGGAACGGACAGAAGGCAATGTATCTTGCGGTTTTAATCTTCCTTTTGCAATCAATTCAATTAGTTGCTGTGCCAATTGGGTATAAATAGGTATATCCGAATCTGGTTCAATTTGGATTAACATTGCGATGCCTCCGTTCTGTTCTAATGTTATTATAACAAAGTCGGAAGTAATTGAAAAGCAGGCGGAGCATGATTTCTCCACAAGAAAGCCTTAAGGATACGAGATCCTTAAGGCGTAAAGTAATTTAATAGATGAATTCCTCAAGTATATCTTGAAAATGCTTCTTATGTAGAAGGTGCAGTGAACATTTGTAAGACCAACCTGCAATACCTCGTGAAATTCACCACAATTAAAAAGATGCCTAAATTCCGCATAGGATGCAGAAACTTAGGCAAATTGAATTCTTCATAGTTTGGTTCACGATTAATCTAATTCAGAGACAGTGACAAATGTGTATCCTTCAGCTTCCAAATAATTGAGTACATCTTCAAGGCCATCGGCAGTAGATTGGTGAATGTCATGCATTAGAATGGTGCTGCCGTCTTTTACATTGCCTTTTACAATTTCAAGCAGCTTATTTGCATTTCGATGTTTCCAATCAAGTGTATCGACATCCCAAAGTGTGACTGGCAAATCCGTTTGAGCTCTGACAGATTGATTTACTGCGCCATACGGAGGCCTGAACGACTTTGCTTGTTCTCCCGTCACTTCTTCAATGATTTTTGATGTGTTTGCAATTTCTTTGCGAACCCGATCTGCGTTCAATTTCGTCAAGTCGGGGTGATTCCAAGTGTGATTTCCTAATTCATGTCCAGCTTCCATAACGGCTTTCGCCAGTTCTGGATAATATTCAACACGACTTCCTAACATAAAGAAAGTTGCTTTTGCATCATGACGAGCCAACACTTCTAAAATTTGCTTAGTCACTTTCGGATCCGGTCCATCATCAAATGTTAAAGCTACTTTTTTCTCTACATTTTCTATAGGTGTTTCTGCGTCTTTCGTAGAATCTTGATCGTCAGAGACTTTTTCATCATCTCGTTCAACTTTTTCTGATTGTTTTCCTTCCTCGCCATTATGATCAATCGGATTTGAAGCATCGGTATCTTGATTTTGCGGTTGATGTTCAGGCAATTGATACTCATCGCTAATAATGCCTTTTAAACGATCGAGCGGAATGTTAATGATTGCAGGTCCTACTGATTCTTCAGCAATTGTTGCAGGATCGAAGTAGAATAGTAAAGCTTCGTCAGTCAATGCAAAGTTATTGAAGTTCCGCCAAGAAGGTTCTGTGCGTAAATGAATTTCATCAATTAATAGATGATTTTTTAATGATTCATCCTCGTAAATAGCTTCACGTAAAAGAGTAGATAAAGCAGATAATTTTTCAAGGTCGTGAGCAAATAGATCAGCTATCGTAAAACGTTCACCAGTTTTCGGATTCAAATGGAATGAACGAATTTCCATAACACCGTTTTGATCATCACTGAAACTACTACTATTAAATAATACGAAAGAATAGTTGCCTGAATGATGGAGCAATGTTTCGAAAGCAATATTTAATTCTCCCGTAACATCGTCATTTTTAGCCGTTTTTTTCTCCGAATCATTTATGTATTGTTCGCGTATATCAGTTATGTACTTAGTCACTTCTTCATTAAATTCAGAATGAATACTTTGCGGATATTGAATCGCAAATGGCGTTCTTTTGTCGTTCGACGTTTCAATAATGATTTTGATGCCAGGGTAGTTGGAAGCGATTTGGTCTACAATGACTGGCACTGGTCTATGTTCCTCTTTCTTTTCCGAAGCGTTTGACTGATGATCGGTCGGCTTCATAAATAAAAAGACAGCGAATGCTGTTAAAGAAAGAATAGCTACCGAGAAAATAATATCAATCCAGGCTGAGCGGGCTTTGCGGCGTGGTCTTTTCATGCTTAGGGTCTCCTTTTATGTATTCTATTCTGTTAGACGGGCAATTGTAGGGAATAGTTTCGAAGAAATGGGAGATTTGTCGATTCTTCTTGTAATCAATTATACATGAATTATATTAACAGTTAAATGGCAATTCTTCTATGGAAAAAAATGAATGGTTTCTAGGCAGTGATTAACACGTGCCATTTAGGCAATACGTCTTTTTAAAAAAACTTTTTTGTGCTATACTATATAGCGCCCGGATCTTGCAAATGCGGGTTAGCTGTTGTGTTTACAATCGAATAGTAGAACTTGAATCGGCATGAATTCTCTACTTTTATAAGTGGCAGGATAAATGCTCCTTTGCGTTGTCGAAATTAGAGGAAATTCCTAATTCAATGCTGATCAAGTTAAGCTTTTAGCGGATGCCACAGGTGTAAAAGGCAAGTTTTTGCCTTTATTCGAATGAATTCATATGTTATTCCGCTGAAGCAATGATTGATACAAATCCCGGCTGTTATCCCTATTGCAAAGAGAAAAAACAGAAGGTGGTTAAACGAAATGGAAAAAGGCAATTATAGGGTTTTATTATTCTACAAATATGTAGAAATTGAAGATCCTGAAACATTTACTGCAGAACATTTGGCATTTTGTAAGGAATTAGGATTAAAGGGCCGCATACTTATCGGCTCTGAAGGTATTAACGGTACTTGTTCCGGAACAATTGAACAAACCGATGCTTACATGAAAAAAATGCATGAAGATGAAAGGTTTAAAGATCTTTGGTTTAAAATTGACGAAGCTGACGGACATGCATTCAAAAAGATGCATGTGCGCCATAGAAAAGAGATCGTCAATTTAAGCCTTGACGAAGATATAAATCCATTAGAGCTGACAGGCGAATATTTGGAGCCAGCGGAATTTTTAGAACAAATGCAAGATGAGAATACCATTGTTTTAGATGCAAGAAATGATTATGAATATGACTTAGGACACTTTAGGGGAGCAGTACGGCCGGACATCGAAACATTCCGCGAGCTTCCACAGTGGATTGAAGAAAATAGAGAGATGTTTGAAGGCAAGAAAATTTTAGCGTATTGCACAGGTGGCATTCGTTGTGAAAAATTCACTGGTTGGTTAAAACGCGAAGGGTTCGAAGACGTTGCACACTTGCACGGAGGAATTGTCACATACGGAAAAGACCCAGTAGCGAAAGGGCAGCTATGGGACGGGAAATGTTACGTCTTTGACGAAAGAATTGCTGTTCCGATCAATCAAGTAGAGCACGTTGTCGTAGGGCGTGATCATTTCGACGGGACACCTTGCGAACGATATGTGAACTGCGCAAATCCAGAGTGCAATGCGAAAATCCTTTGCTCTGAGGAAAACGAGCATTTCTACATGAGAAGCTGTTCAGATGCTTGCCGTACGCATCCTCGCAACCGTTATTTCATTGAAAACAATATGACGGTTGAAGAATTCAATGAGCGACTTGAAGCAATCGAAAAAGCGAAGCAAAAAGAATTAGTGTAAAAGATGAGCACCGTTCAGAGCGTCTGAACGGTGTTTTTTATACGCTGTAATAATGTCTGTAGGAAATGTAAAACGCAATCAACCCTGTAATTGGAATGATGGCGATGCTAAAAAAGATGGCAGGTATTTGGATTGTTTGTTCTAAGAGAGTGAAAACTGCCGCTAAGCCGATTACGATAAAGGAAACGACAAACATAGACGAAAATGCAATTTTGTATGCTTCGCCATTCACTTCCTTTTCCCGTTCATCAGACGGATTCAGCGCGGGAATGATGTGGCCATTATATAATATTAATCCACCACTAGTTTTGCTAATCTTTCTTTGGTGAAAATGCATAACTACGATTGTGAGAACAAAAAGAATCCGAAGTACTAGTTTGGTAGTTGTAGAAAAATGCTCTGTCCCAAACTCAGTAACGCTGAGCATTTGTAACCCAAACGTAATGACTAATACAATCCGTCCCCATTTGTCCCCATTTGTTATCCCTCCTTATTTATACTGGTGCACTTTAAAACTAATAAGATATGTGATTAAGCCGACGATCGGGATCGAAGCAGTAGCAAATATCGGATACCAAGGGTAGTCTAAGAAATAATTCGGAATGAACATATAGGATCCAATAACGATTAGCGAGTAAATTAATAAAACAGCAAAGGCGTAACTAACGGACTTTCTCGTAATATCGACAGTCCGCTCATCTGTCACGTCATATTCGAACGTTAAAAATGATTTTACCTCAGCATTTTTGTTTCTTTTCACAACGATGAGCTGAATGATATTCGCCAGTAAAAATAACACCGAAACCACAGCAAACAAATTGCCGTAAAAAGGACTAATGTACACTTCGAAGCCATCGATGATGCCTCTTTCCATCTGGATGAAATACTGTTCGATTTTAATATAATCGTACACCATTAATGCAGTCGAAATAAGAAACATCGCACGTAAGAAAACAGCAATCGTCACTTTCAATTCATGAATCCTCCTTTGTAAATATTTCTTCAATCGGCATTTGGAACACTTCTGAAAGGTTCATTGCCAACAGCAGGGAAGGGATATAGCTTCCTTTTTCCAGCGCTACGATTGTTTGTCGTGTCACACCGACCCTTTCAGCTAATTCACCTTGCGTAAAATGATGTCTTGCTCGCAATTCTTTTACTTTATTTGTGATCACCCAAACTCACTCCTAATGAGTAAACTACTTACATGTATAGTAAACCATACATAATGTAAAGTCAACTATACAAATGTTTGAATCGTCTCATTTTATTTCAAACGCCTCTTTTAAGTCGTAAAATGTTATAATATGAACATTGAATTGATATTGGAGGATTTGAATTTATGGAATGGAAGAATATATATCGCGGATTTTTAATCGGAATCAGCGATTTAATCCCTGGAGTGAGTGGAGGTACGATCGCATTCATTCTTGGTATATACGATCGGCTTTTAGTATCCATTAGTGGTTTTTTCAGTAGGGAATGGAAAAAGCATATTCGCTTTTTGCTGCCGCTTGCAATTGGTATTGGACTTACATTATTGCTTTTTAGCAAGCTAATCGATTTTCTTCTGAAAAATTACCATCAGCCGACCCAATTTTTCTTTTTAGGTTTGATAATCGGGGTAATTCCTTTTATTTCAAAACAAGCGAAAGTGACAAAGAATTTTCGTTTCGGTCACTTTATTCTACTATTGCTTGTAGGTGCGGCTTTAGCATCAACAGCATTCATTAAACCTGAAGACGCTAGCGTCATTACGTCGTTAACATTTCAAAATACAATAGGGCTGTTCTTGGCAGGATGGGCAGGCAGTATGGCGATGTTATTGCCTGGAGTGAGTGGATCTTTTGTCCTTTTATTGTTAGGCGTCTATGGAACGGCAATCAATGCGCTGTCCACTTTGAATATTCCGATCATCATTGTAATTGGTGCAGGCGTCATTGTAGGATTTATCGTGAGTAGTAAGGCGATACATTACTTGCTTGGTCGTTTTACAAATAGTATGTTTGCGATTATTTTAGGTCTAATTGTCGGTTCGATTTTTGTGATTTATCCTGGCATCCCAGAAAGTGGAACACCTTTTGTTATGAGTGTAATTGCGTTCATTACAGGACTGATTGTAGCGAACATGTTTAACTCTGCAGACACATCAACGACATAAAAAATAATCGGCTGAGTAAGCGACTCAGCCGATTTTTAATGAGATTAAAATGATCCAAAGTAAATGACTCGACAAAATGATTACGTATAGGATGAGTGCGCCGATCATCATAAAGCGTAGATAGAGCTTTGGCTGCAAAATTGTAGATAAGTATAGTAAAGAGAGCGGCAATAGTGTTTTAACTACATAGAATAAAAGTATACTACTATTATATATGCTTCTCATAAACGGATTTGCCTCTTGAATAAATCCATTGCGCAAACCGATATCGGTGAAAATAGCATCTAATAAGCATAAACAAAACAAAAGAAAGCTTATATTGTACATTCGCTGTCTTGCATTTGGAAGGGTTTTTACATTTTCCATATCCCATCATCCTTTTAAGATTATCTTGTAGCTACTATAGGATAGGTAAACAATACAGTATTTATTCGAGGCAAAAAAATAAATAAAAAAGGGGCTGTCCAGAAAGTCAGTGTAAACTGATTTTCTGTGATAGTCCCTTTCTGGTTGGAGAATAAATGGGGAACCCCTGACAACCGTCGCTTTCCGTTCCA
>NZ_JBHTLT010000009.1:0-14641 GCF_042679045.1 Sporosarcina contaminans
TCGCCTTGATTGACGGCAAACGTGCGCGCGAATCTAAGTAGTCAATCTACACGCGTAGACGCTGAAGTATTGGAGCCTTTGGACGCGGGTTCGACTCCCGCCGTCCATATAAGATATGTAACAAATGCGGCCGTATAAATGCTTTTGAAGGATAGGGATATTGAACAGGAGTCTGAACTCTTGTTAATATCCCTATTTTCATACCTCATTTTGAGTGCTATAATATATGTTTGGGGATATATATATATAATGCATGTAATAACCAATTCTCTTTTTTACTTGGATATTCTTGAAACTAGTAAACGAAAGTTGAACTGGCAAACAAATAACACAAATAACCAAGTGTGGTAACTTGGGCTAGTGATTGTCTTAAAACGATTTTTGATTAATTCTAAAAACACAGAGGTTATGAAAGAGAGGTGGAAGAACTTGAAAGATGATTTAATTCCATTTTTAACATGGGCTGGAGGTAAAAGGTGGTTAGTAACCAAACATCCAGAGTTATTTCCATTAGAGTTTAATACATACCTTGAGCCGTTTTTAGGATCGGGTGCTGTTTTTTTTGCATTAAATCCTGAACGAGCGATTTTAAATGATTTAAATGCAGAATTGATTAATACATATGAAACTATTAAAAATGATTATTTGCGTGTAGAGAATTACTTGAATATTCACCACAAAAGGCATAGTAAAGAATATTATTATAAAATAAGAAATTCTCGTACAAGAACACCATACACAAAAGCAGCTAAGTTTATTTATTTAAATAGAACTTGTTTTAATGGATTATACCGAGTGAATAAGTTAGGTCAATTCAATGTACCAATAGGTTCTAAAAAAAATGTTATTTTGGAAACTGATAATTTTAAATTAGTATCTAAAGTTCTCCAAAATGTAGAATTTAGTGTCTCGGATTTTGAAACAATTGTTAACCGTGCAAACCCAGATGACTTTTTATTTATCGATCCGCCGTATACTATAAACCATAACGAAAATGGTTTTATTAAATATAATGAGAAAATCTTCTCGTGGCAAGATCAAGAAAGATTGGCTAAAAGTCTTGTAAGAGCAAGAGATAGAGGAGTAAAAATATTAGCCACTAATGCGAATCATGAATCGGTTAAAAGTCTATACTTAGATTTAGATTTTAATTGTACAGTTTTAAAAAGATTTTCAGGAATTGCCTCAGATGGTAGTAAAAGAGCCAAGTATGAAGAGTTGATTATAAAAGCCAACTATTAAAAGAAATTATTGGGAAATTATATTATTCATATTAATTTTAAAGTGACCAACAGTTTTTAGGTAAATGCTATTATTGTAAAATCGAGATTATTTGCCAGCGAAAAAATTTATTGGCTTAATTGTTTTTTTATTACCGAATAAAACAATATAACCCAATGATGGAGGGATTATGTGATTCCTAAGAAGGATATAGAAAACTTTGAAAAAGCAGTGGAATCGTTAAGGCAATATAGAAGATATGAACTAGTAGATAATAAAAACAGAGATTTATTGAATAGTCTATATGTTGATCCAATGGACAATGATGCAATTCTCAACCTTTGTCTAAAAGATAATACAACTGTATTAGTCGGAAGAAAAGGAACTGGGAAGTCCACAGTGTTTATGAGAATGCAAAATGAACTCAGAAATAGAGAGGATATAATAACCTGTTATATTGATGTTAAAAATATTTTTGATAAAGCGAAAAGAAATTATACTACAATAAATTATTTAGGATTGAGAGACCAAAGAGAAATAGAAACATACTCTATCCAACGAAAATTTATTATAGAGTTTGTTACAGAATTAATCAAAGAAATAGAGAAAAGCTATGATTCCGTTTGGGGAAAAATAATGAATAAATTCGGGAAGTCAAAGCCCAAATCCGCAATTAGGGAATTAACTGAAATAAGAGACAGAATCTCTAATAATAAACATCTACAAAAGATAGAATTACAAACGATTCAAGAAGTTACAAATAAATCCACTACTGGAACATCAACAGAGTGGGGGGAAGTACCAATTTAGATGGCAACGCTCAGATAATGCAAAATGGAGCAACTTTTGGGGTTATGTCAAATATTAATTTACAAAATAAACTAAATTCTATGGAGGGCGATGAGAAACAATATAATAGAGTTTTCGCTAGAATTTTTGAAATAACGGCAATTATAGATGAAATAAAAAATGTTTTAGAAGAATTAAAATTAAAAAGACTTTTTGTTATAATGGATGATTATTCTGAAATTGATCAAACGGCATTGAGAATGTTTTGCGACTTGGTAGTCAATACTTTGAACAATAACTCTGATAACTTTATAAAATTAAAAATTTCCGCCTACCCTGGAAGAGTAGAATTAGGTGAGCTAGATAGACAAAAAATTGATATTAGGTATTTAGACTATTATCAATTATATAGATATGATAAGCGTAGTGATATGGAGTCTAGTGCAATAGATTATACTAGGAGAATTATAGATAAAAGGCTAGGTGTATATACTGGGAAAACAATTTCAGACTTTTTTGATACGAGTAAAGCTCCAGCTGAAGAATATTATAAATTAATTTTCCAAATGACATTAAATGTAGTAAGGCACATTGGTTTAATATTAGACTATGCTAAAGACGTTTCATTATATCAAGGTAAGCTGATTACATTAAATAATTTATTTGATGCTGCAAAGAGACTATATGATGAGAGATTAAGATTATTTTTTAAAGAGAGCCAATCAGCACTAATGACTTATACTGAAAGAATTGAAAGATTTCAGTTAGAACATTTAATGGGTTTAATTATCTCAAAAGCAAAAGAAATTAAAAGTAGTATTAGAACTAATAAGTATGAAGCGGTGATTTTTGATAAAGACCGTACCAATCCTTTTAGTAGTCATTTTCATATTTCTACTGAATATGAGGATTTACTTTCGTCGCTTGAACTGAACTTTTTTATTAGTAAATACAATGAAATGTCAAATAAATCCGGAAAAAAAGTCTCAATATATTCATTGAATTTTGGTCTAACTTTATATGAAAATATTAGGTGGGGCAAGCCAGTCGGTAATGATTATAGAACATATTTCATTGAAAGTCCTTTTAATTATAATCCAGTTGTGAATAAATTTATTAACGAAACTAAAAAAATACAATGTAGTAAGTGTAATAATGTGTTCGACTCAGAAGAACTGCCAATGCTACAAAGATATGGTATGAATTGTCCAAATTGTATGAGTTCTAAATCGGTAAAAGAAGTGCCAATATATAATGATTTTGAGGAAAAAATAAATGAAGTAAATCAACAGTCAAATCTGTTAGAAGTAGAACAATACAGATTTTTGAGTTTGGCGGTGCTAAAAGGGTCAGAAGTAACGGCTCAGGATATGGCTCAAGAGTTAGATATTACTGTTCAAAAAATTGGATGGCTGACTAAAAAGTTGGAAGAAGATTACTATTTCCTTATAAAAGACAGAACTAGCAGCTTAGTTAAATATAAGATAACTGATTTAGGTAAAGAAGCAGTTAGCTAAAATCATTTCTGAACTAACGGAAGAACAAAAATAATAAATATATCTGATGTAGTCAATCGATTATTAGTCATTTATTGGAGATATTTCAAAATAAAAGAGGGATCGGGGAATAGTGTTATTTTCCAGTTCCTCTTTCATTGCTTGCCTCAATCCAATTCCTTACTCCATTCATCAACTACCACTCCCCATATATTATTGACTTCATATCCATAAAACTGATGGATGGCCTCAACCCGATGTAATAAGCAGACTAAGAGTACGGTGTAATTCCTGGTTTCCGATAAATCTCTGTACAATCCTCGGGGCTTCGATTAGACGGCTAGATCATAGAACTCCGCTGATCGAGTTGACGAATCATGTAGAAAAAGGGTTAGGTTCCCACTGATCCATGGCTAAATACAAAATGTTATTATTGATGACCAGATAAAAGGCACAAAGTGGGCAGGGTCAGACTTAGTATGTTGACTAGTTTGGAAATATTTTATTCTAGTGATCTGATTGAATAATACTATTAACATTTCCCGGATGGTATATAATCTTGAAATTATCAAAAATAACTAACCAGATATATTTGGCAGAGATGTTCAATAATGTCGAATATAGTAGGCTATAATGGAGTAACTATTACCAAATGATAATATATTCCTATTTTGTAGGAAATGACTTACAATTATATAAGAAGGAGGTGTTCAATAATTTTTATCGGATTTAAATCCCGAATTGTTTTTATCGAGAAAAATATCTCTAAGATATCATAAAATCCTAAAGGGAGAAAAAATTCGAAGATTTAATATAAAATAAAAATTTTAAAAGAGGTGTACTTATGTCGACTATTCAAAGTTTAGTATCAAATGTGATGTTAGGTAACAATCCCCTTAGATTGCTTAAAGACTTCTTAGATAAACAGTATCAACTTCAATCTGCAGGGATTAAACAAGATTATCGTTTCATTGGCTATGTTTTAGATTTGGGATATGATTCAGCAAAAATTATCACATCTGACCCTTATAAAATTGCTGTTGGTGGAATTCCAAGAGGTAGTTTTCTAATTTTAGCATTAGATGAAAGAGATGAACAAGGTAATCCTATTCAAAACGGCTTACCTCCGCATTTTACATTATTAAGAGTTAAATCTGTTTCTTCAACACCGTTAAGTAACCAAGTGCAACAAACATATTTTGAACTTCATAAAAAATCGATGCCTGAGCTAGACGTTTGGACTCAAGCAGAACTTCAATGGGGAGCTCTTGAATGTGATGTTATTGGTATGTTTTATCCCAACCCTTTTGATAATTCACTAGTAGAATTTTCTGGGGATGTGAACAATGTTGTTAGTGCACATAAGTATAAAGTGTTTTCTCCGGATAAAGACTTATTAGACTTAATTATAAATGGTCTTGTAAACAAAACTAACCAACAACATCTCGGCGTATTTAGGCCCACCGAATGTCAAATTGGTTCAACAAACACTAACTATCCTGATATGTATATATCAATTGAAGATTTTAAGGGACGTCGTACTGCAATGTTTGGTAAGACAAGATTAGGTAAATCTAATGTTGTAAAAGTCTTAGCGGATGCTATGATTCAAACATCTCTTACCAATCAAAGTGTAGGACAACTAATATTCGATATAAACGGAGAATACGCAAATGATAATCCGCAAGACGGAAATCGTTCTCTTGCAACTGCTCATCCTACAGAATGTATAGTATACGCACTTAATCCAAGAAATCCAAATTTTAGAGAACTAAAATTAAACTTTGCAGAACAACCTGTTAGTGCTTTGCCTATAATTAAATCTTTCTTAGAAAGAGATAACCAAACGTCAAACTATATAAAGAGTTTTGCAAATGTTGAACTTCCGTCTTTAGATACAGTAAATTCCGAATCTGATAGAGGGAAAAAGATACGGTTAATCCGTAAAATCCAGATGTTTTGGGCAATTTTAAAAAGTGCTGGATTTAAAATGGATGAAGCTAAATTGTCTGCATTAAATTTATCCTCTGGACAAATTACTAAATTTAATCCTGGGCTAAAAAAAGATTTAAGAAACGCTATTTACAATGGTAGTGCCCCATCTTCTCCGACAAATCTAAATGAGCTTGTGAATGAACTTAAATTATTATCTAGTTACATTCAAAATAATAAAAATTCCTCTTTATTAATGGGAAGTACTGAACCGCTATTTGATCAAGATGCACATGCGCTATTATACTTTTTAAACCCAAGCTCCGGTTCTGGCCCACAGATACTTACTAGTTATAGACAGTATCATTCTCCTAATGCAGGAGATTTTATTAATGAAATCATTCAACTGTTGAACACTGGAAAAACAGTAATTTTAGATTTAGGGAATGCTGCACAAGAAGTACGTCAATATTTCTCTGACATGTTATCTAAAGCGGTATTTGCTGCTCAAGAAGATAAATTTGTTTCAAATGCATTGGGAAATCATTTTATTCAATTATATTTTGAAGAAGCACACAATCTATTTCCAAATAGCAACAAGGAAAATGATACAGTATATCACCGTTTCGCTAAAGAGGGAGCGAAATTCCATATTGGAATGGTGTACTCTACTCAATCTCCTTCCACTATTAGCCAAGAATTATTAGTGCAAACTGAAAACTTTTTTGTAGGACATCTAGCTTCTACAAATGAAGCCAATGCTTTATCTAAACTTCAGCATACATTTAGTGGTCTAGAAGAAGACATCAAAAAATCTAGAACGCCTGGGTATATGCGAATACTTACAAACTCACATCGATTTGTTATTCCAGCACAAGTTAAAAAGTTTACAGTTTAGGGGGCAATAAAATGGCTTATAATTCAAAAGGTGGATTACCATTTGAAAGTGCTTCAAAATTAGGTCACTTATACTTAATGAACTCTGAATGGATAAATTCTTTAGTGAAAGATTTTGAAGCGCATTATGCATCACCTAGTTCTACAGTTATTTCAAATTGGATTGAATTTAATGGTAATCCTCACAATAGCATTGATCAGATTTGGGTTGTGGACGGATCATACGTTCCTGTACAATCAGATGCTATGCCTCCCAAAGAAGTAGCATTTGTAAAAACTGCAATTTTAAATATCTCAGAAACATCTTTAAAATCAATTGATAAGTACAATCCACATCCCATGGATTTACAAAAAGTTATGAAAGACAGTGCTTTATTCCATTCAACCGTTTTACCTTTAAGAAATATAAAATCTAGTAGAGGTACTAATTTTGAAACCGTGCGAAATATAATATTTGAATCTATAAAAGTAGATGAAAAAGGAGAGTACTTTGAAACCTTAAAGTGGCTTTCTTACCAAAAGTGGCTAGATACACCTACAAACTCACCTTTCTTTAACTGCCCATACTGTGAGATGGAACTAGAATTTACAGTTAATTCAGATGAAATGCATTGTATTAACTCTACTTGCAATAAAGAATTATATCTAACTGATATGATAGGATTTCACTTAGACATGACTGAAGAAAAAGCTACAGATGGGATTGCCTCTGCGTATATGACAATAATGGAGCATTTGATGCTTTTTACTATCATTAGACTATATTGGAACAGAGGAGATAAAACCCAATTTAATAAAACATTGTTTATTAAAGATGGACCCTTAAGTTTAAATAGCCAATATGTAAAGTTAGTACCACGCATCCGTGATTTTTTACAATTCGCAAAAGAAAAAGGTGTTTTAATCAATATTATTGGGCAAGAAAAAACAGGGAAATTTGTAGATCATTTATCTACAATAGCACGTTATGTTAAACCTTTAGATAGAAATGAAAAATTACATTACCATGTATTAACTCATGCATATGTAGAATCAGAAGTACAAGATAAACCAAGTACAATTAATTACGGAAAGAGATCAAACTGGGGCGAAAAAGTATTTGTTAAAGTAGATCCTGTTACCCAATTAGTTATTAACGTTCCTACAGGAGATTACCTAGATAGTAAAAATGCTCCACTACCTAATGAATTAATAAATTTAGAAGCTATTTTAAATATCTTACCTAATTTAGTTAGCAGAAGATTTTCAGGAGGATTATACCCTATTGAACTGGCAAATGGGATAGCTTCATTATCGAGCTATCCATCAGCAAAAATTTTACAACAGTTATTAAATGAATAATTTAGTTTTGGTACCTGCGCAAATAAAAATACTCGGGTAACTCATTATGCATAAATAATTGGTTCAGTGTAACCAGATATCTTTAGAAAGAAGGGCACTATGCTGATTACGGGTATAGTAAGTTTCTGTCTACAGTAGGAGTCTCCTTTCTGTAAATATAGGACTAATTCAGTCATCACTCCTTGTTTACAGGAAGAGCTCCTTTTTCATTTTAGATATATAAGATTTGAATTGAATAAAGAATTGACTGCCAAACATAAGCAGAAATTTAATTAAGGGGTGTTATCTGTGTACTTAGTTAGTTCTGGGAAGAATAATAAGTTATATACCGATTCAGATATGCAAAGAATAAGTAACCAAGATGATCAAGGGCGAGTAGGAAATAGAGATGAGTTTGAAAGAGATTATGGCAGAATTATTCATTCGTCAGCTTTTAGAAGATTACAGGGAAAGACACAAGTATTCGGTCCTTCAGAAGGGGACTTTCACCGAACTAGGCTAACTCATACTTTGGAGGTAAGTCAAATTGCTAGGGGGATAGCAATACAATTAAATGAAAAAGAAATAAAAAAAATAAATAAGGACTTTTGGATAGATATTTCATTAATTGAATCAGCGGCTTTAGCACACGACCTTGGGCATCCACCTTATGGACACCAGGGAGAAAGGGCATTAAATGCCTGTGTGCTAAAATATACAAATAATAAATATGGATTTGAGGGGAATGCACATACCTTAAGGCTGTTAACTAAACTTGAAGGCAATGTGAATATCGGTGTTAAAATCCTCAATAATAACGGTTTAAAATTCCCCAGTTTTTACGGATAATCTATTTTGAGAGAGATAGATTGGAAGTGTGGGAATGACGTTATTGTTGGAGGACTTTTTTATGATAAGANCATTCAGAAAAACGAGCTAAAAGAGGAAGTAAGTTGGATCCATTCAAGCCGTATCTGCTGGAACGAATAAAAGAAGGTACGACAAATTGTGCAGTTCTAATAGAAGAAATCCGAGCGAAAGGCTACGAAGGAAAAAGCACCATTCTTCGAGAATTTGTCCAACCCTATCGGGAGACGCCGAAGAAACAAGCAACTGTCCGATTTGAAACGATTCCCGGACGACAGGCGCAAGTAGATTGGGCAGAGAATGTCGGTGAGTTTTTTGTAGATGGATTGAAGCGTCCGTTGTACGCCTTTATTATGATCCTAAGTTATTCCCGTAAACGATACATTGAGTTTACAACGGATATGACGCAGGAAACTCTAATGAAATGTCATATGAATGCCTTTAGCTATTTCAATGGCATTCCCCAGCAACTTCTTTACGACAATATGCGAACTGTCGTCACGAAACACAGTGTCAGCCAGATTCGTTTTAACAAAAAGTTCGAGGATTTTCTATCCTATTATGGAGTTATTCCGAAAGCCTGCAAGCCTTATCGGGCGCAGACAAAAGGAAAAGTAGAGAGGGCTGTAGCTTATTTAAAATCAAATTTCCTTAAGCATCGCCTACCTGAAAACCTGGAAGATTTGAATTCAGAAGTGCGTAAATGGTTGGATGAGGTGGTTCACAAAAAACGCAATCAAACGACGCAACAACGCCCATGTGATCGGTTCGAGGAAGAGCGTGCGCTTTTGATTCCATGGAATACAAAACCGCTGTATCAAGTAAGACAATGGGAACTCCGGGAAGTGAGTAAGGATTGTTTTATTTCTTATCAGCAGAATAAGTATTCAGTGCCGTATCGATATGCGGGACAGCAAGTGAAGGTACATGAAACGAATGAAGGAATGCTTGAACTATACGATGAGTATGAACGGATAGCCGTACATCCGCTACTAGATGGCAGACATCAAATGACTATGAATTCCGAGCATTATCAAGGGTTACCGGGAACAAAAAAAGAGCAGGATAAGAATCTACATGGTTTGGCGACCCCAGATTCTCCTACTCCAATACCGACCGTTGAAAGTCGATCGTTAGCTATATACGCTGCGCTCGAGGAAGGAGAATAAGATTATGCATTCATCAATACTCGAAGAACGCTTAAAAGCGCTCGGATGGCAGCAGACAGCCCAGCAACTAGATGAACTAGTCGAGAGTGCCTCTGCCAATACATTATCATATTTTGACTTTCTTGACACCCTAGTAAAACAGGAATGGGAACATCGAGAATCAGAGGCTTTGGCAAAACGAATTCGCAAGGCGAAATTTCCATATACAAAAACGATCCATGAATTCGACTTTAGCTTTCAGCCTAGTATTAGTGAGCAACGCGTCAAAGAGACTTGTACTTGCCGTTTTATCGCCAATGGAGAAAATCGCATCATCCTCGGCCCACCGGGGGTGGGCAAGACGCATCTCGCCATCGGGTTTGGATTAGAAGCGTTAGCCAAAGGCTACAACGTCATGTTTATTACAGCTGATGAGTTAGGAGAGCAATGTCAAAAAGCATCACAAAAAGGCACTCTATCTTATTTAATGAAGCGCTTATGTAAGCCTGATCTCATTATTTTGGATGAAATTGGATATTTCGACTTTGACGAAGTCACAGCCAATCTGTTTTTTCAAATCGTTTCAAAGCGGTATGAAAAAGGGGCTATGATCATTACTTCAAATAAATCCTATTTAGAATGGGGAAAAACATTTGGAGATGATGTATTAGCAACAGCGATTTTAGATCGTCTCCTTCATCACTCCGTGACCTTTAGCATTAAAGGCGATTCATATCGTATGGAAGAGAAAAGGAAGGCTGGGGTGTTCCCTCTGCCTTCAGCTGCTGAATCGTTAAAGTGAGGAATTTTAGTCCGGTGTTTTTGGGGAATTTTAACCCGGTATTGACAGGCAATAAAGATCATGGTCTTAACTTAACAAGAGCAACATTATTATCAGTAGTAAAATATCCTATTTTTTTTAATAAAGCTAATAATTATTCGGCATATACAAACAGTAGTAATCCTCCAAAAGCTAGTTTTTTTGAAAATGAACTAGATATATATAATTGGTTAGTATCTAATTTTTCAGAGGAAGAGGTTAACTTTTTCACTGAAATAAAAAAAGATAACTCTAAAGAAAAACATGTGAAAACATTAAATAAAACGCTGGAATGCTCAATTATGGAAATTGCAGACGATATAGCTTATGCAACACATGATTTACAAGATGTAATCAAGTTTAAATTATTAAATATAGATCTGTTTAAAGAGGAAATTAGGAATTTTAAAATGGATAACCCGAGATTTAAAGAAATTCAGAAGTATGTAATGAGATTAGATAATAATTCATTAAAATTAGGAGAAAATTTAGGTGAAGTGATAAAGAAAATTATTAATCTGTTGATTCAGGATGTGAAAATTGTAAAGAATAAATGCTCCTATAATAATCGATTGAAATATAGAGCTGAACTTTCGGAAGAATCCATAGAATTAATTGAATTAATCAGTAATAATTTAATATATAATAAGGTTATAAAAAGTCAACGTGTACAGACAATGGAATATAAAGGTACTAATATCATTACAAGTTTATTTAATGCATTTTATGAAGAATCAAATTTACTTCCAGATTACGAACGAGAATTAATTAGTAGTAATAAAGATTTAAAGCCCAGAATTATCGCTGATTATATTGCAGGAATGACAGATAAATATGCTGAAAACTTTTATAGAAGACTTTATGAATCTAATAGCGGTCGATTATTTGATCTATAATAAGTGATTTGAATAAATTATGATAGTTACGACGGGTATAGAGAACTTGCATTTACAGAACTTACGAACCTGTCTCACTATATTAGAGTAGCTGAAAAAATTGAAACTGAGTTTTTCAAAACAGAACTTATCTATAGATTTTAATTTAGCAAAAGATGTGTTTGGTGTTATTAGAGACTAAGCGCACCTTTAGAAATCTTGTTTATTTGGATTCTTCTTTTTCTATTAAAACACCCATTGCTATAGTCCCTTTTCCCTTTGCTTTTTGCTTTCTCGACAACTTCGTTGTACTCCGTTTTTTGCTAGATGAAACCGATGCTTCACCTATAATTAAATTGTTTCATCTGACATAGATTTTTTTACAAGAGATATGAAGAACAATCAGATACAAATTACTGAAGCTGAACTTTATACTAGTTCGGCTTTTTCTATTTGGTTAACGTCTTTAAGAAAAGGTGTGAGTCCTTCCAATTTTTCAGCGACTTCTTCCACAGTCAGTCCCAATCCTTCTGGCGACTGTTCGAGCCAAAAAATCGGCACACCTAAATCCGCAAGCAAATGATCAGTTTCCTCAAATTATCGATTAACACCTCAATGTCATGCACAATTCTAGCCAGATTCCTTTGCACATCTACTGATACAAATGCTGTTTGATCTATCGTGAACATCTGATATTCCAGACCCCTTGCTAATGCAAGTGTAATTGTTTGATTATTCTTTAATTAGAAACACTATATTTTACCATTACAAGAATTCTGTAGCCTAAGTGATTCTTGTACGTGAATGACATTAAAACCCTTCCACTAGCTTATCAACAGAAAGAAAATGTCCTTGAAATATGTCTCGTCAACCAACTTGTCCAACACTCCCTTGTAGACCCTGGCAAGTTACAAACCTTAATCGCCATAACAGTGATCATCAATACACGATACGCAAGCTCCTCGTATGCATGACGGTCATATTTATAAATTTCGTACTTCAACATTCTTCATAAAGTATAATAATTTTACAAAATGAAGCTCTCCATGCCAACTCAGCATTATAGGTGGAAGAATTTTCTCGTTGTAATTCAGTTAGATTTCTATGCTAAACTTGTATGTCCGAAAGGCAATGAAGAAGGTGGATGTCATATGGGAAGAATTGAATATAAGCAGCAACAGAAACGATTGAATAAGAAGAAATGGTCAAACATAAAAAAACCTATCCGACTACTATTCTTCGTAATACTACTTGTAGTCCTCTGTGGATTGGTCATAGTGAATTTATTAATTTCATCAAGTGATGTGAGTAAATTAGAAGAACCTGAACCGAGACCGACGTTTATTTACGATCAAAACGGAGAGATCGTTAGTAAAATTTCGAATGCTAACATTGAAGGAGTTGATATTGATCAAATTCCTAAAGAGCTGATTGAAGCAGTCATCTCTGTTGAGGATCAACAATTTTATAAACATGGTGGGATTAATTATTTTGGGATTGCGCGGGCATTTACTCAAAACCTGATAAAAGGGAAAGTTGTTGCTGGTGGGAGTACGATCACTCAACAGCTTTCAAAAAATGAATTTCTCACGCAAGATCGTACGTACTCTCGTAAATTCAAAGAATTGATTCTTACGAAGAAAATCGAGAGAACGTATTCAAAAGATGAGATATTGGAACGCTACCTCAATCAAATCTATTTTGGCGAAGGAGCATGGGGTGTTCAACGAGCTGCGCACATCTATTTTGGAAAAGATGTAAGCGAATTGACGTTAAGTGAATCTGCTACATTAGCGGGATTAATTAAAGCACCTACGCATTACTCTCCTTATAAACACATGGATAAGTCGGTGAAACGACGCAACATTGTTTTATCGTTAATGAAAAATGAAAAGTATATTAGTCAAGCGGAGTTCGATGATGCGATCGGACAAGAAATTGTGTTAGCCGATTCAACAGTGACAGATTATAAAGGGAAATATCCCTATTATATTGACTATATTATTGACGAGGCAGTCAACAAATACAAGCTAACGAAAAATGAAGTGCTCTATGGAGGATTACACATTTATACAGCGTTAAATCCTGTCATCCAAGATGCACTTGAAGACGTGTATGAGGATGATCGTTATTTTCCAGAAAGTAAGCCCGATCAACTCATTCAAAGCGGTTCGGTCTTCTTGAATCCTAAAACGGGTGGAATTAGTGCCTTGCTTGGGGGCAGAGGAGAATATACGTATGGACGCTTCAATAATGCGACCGAGCTCGTTAGACAACCGGGATCATCCTTGAAGCCACTTGTCTACACAGCTGCGCTCGAGCAAGGCTATCATATGTCGGATTTGCTCGTTGATGAGCCCATCAACATTAATGGATATTCCCCGCAAAATATCGATCATAAATTTAGAGGTCAAGTGACGATGTACGATGCAGTCGCTCATTCGTATAATGTCCCTCCCGTCTGGCTTTTGAATAACATCGGAATTGAAAATGGTGTGCGCGCCGTAGAGCGATTCGGAATCCCATTGGATGAAAATGATTATAATCCTGGCCTGGCATTAGGGGGCTTGCACAAAGGTACTTCACCCTTGCGAATGGTTCAAGCTTTTTCTGCATTCGCGAATAATGGAGTCATGATGGATGCTCACGCTATTTTAGAAATAAAAGATTCAGAAGGCGAAGTCATTGGAAAATGGCGTGAACAGTCTGTAGAAGTAACAGATGCGGAAGTTGCCCAGCAAATGACCTATATGCTGCAAGGCGCTGTCGAGGAAGGCACGGCCAAGAAAGCCCAGATTTCAGGAATGGACGTAGCCGGTAAAACAGGTACCACTCAGCTGCCATTCACGGGTGTGGATGGATCAAAGGATCACTGGTTCGTCGGATACACTCCAGACATCGTAGGTGCAGTTTGGTTAGGCTATGATCAAACGGATCCTGAACATTACTTAACATCGACGAGTAGCTACACAGCGCCACCAATTTTCGAGCAAGTCTTATCAAGGTCAATGAGTGAATACCCTACGAAGAAATTTGATTTACCATTGATCGCGAAGGATAAAATAGAGCTTGAGAAACAGAAAGAAAAGTTGAAGGAGAAAGAACAGAAACTCGAAAAAGAGAAGAGGAAAAAGGAGAAGAAAGAAGAGAAAGAACGGAAAAAGAGAGAGATGTGTAGTGCAAAATAGAAGTACAGAGTTTTGAAGAGGAAAAGTACATAACGTTGCAACACAAGTTTTAATAAAAAAAGGCTTGCCAGCCTTCCAATATTTCTCT
>NZ_JBHTLT010000010.1:0-56576 GCF_042679045.1 Sporosarcina contaminans
AACGGAAAGCGACGGTTGTCAGGGGTTCCCCATTTATTCTCCAACCAGAAAGGGACTATCACAGAAAATCAGTTTTCACTGACTTTCTGGACAGCCCCGTTTTTTTTATAATTCCCTATAAAAGCCACTGAAACGCATACCATCAGCAGCGAAGTGCATAAAATTAAACAAGTATGCATAAATAGCGATGCAGCACGCATAACATCTTCTCAACACGTATAAACTCATTCGCCACGGCATAACAGACCTTAAGTCCGCATCAATACACGCGCCCTCGCATAACTAAAATCAAAAGCTCAAAAATCAATACGTTAGCACATAATTTGCTCCCAAATCCCTTACACTCACACAGTACAAATAAACCTATTCTTGAATCATTTCGTCATAAGATAGCTTTACTGCTTCATAGACAAATAAAGCTGCCATCAAATGCGGCTGCACGATCCGTCCGCCATCTTCACCTGGCAAAATGCCTTTCACCAAACCGGTTGATATGTACGTATAGGCTAAATCTGCCAACTCGTTTGAGCCGTCATCTTTTTCTCCAGCTAGTACGGAAAACGGAATAAATTGATTGGACAAGGAACGTGCCAACTTGATTGCACGTGCATCAGAAGCGCTTCGGGCGAAAATCCAGACGCGATCTGTCGAGTCGATGTCCATGCCATCTTCATATTGAACAGCACCTGTAAAAGGTTCTGCACTAAATTGCGCATTTAAGCCGACTCCCGCCAGTTCATCAAAACCGACGAAAATGACTCGTCCTTGGCCGATCGTAGCTTGAGCCAATAAACGAGCTGTTTCTTCAATTGCTTCTTCATTATTCGCACCGATTCGCTGTAAAAGCCCGCCCGTTTGTGTCGTTAATATTTTCAACTGAAACCACCTCGCATTCCATTATATTTTTCATTTGACATAAAACCAAGCAGAACACGTGTGGGACAAAAATTGCCTGTGAAATATTTATCTGTTAAGACCATGCTGAGACGGTAAAAGGGTTGTTGCATCAATGTTCTGAGGAAGAATAGCTGTAATAGTTCATTGGAAAATTTACTATTAATTCCTTTATTAATGAAGAAAAGAAGGATATTGCACAGAATGTGTCAAACTATATAGATGGGCAATGGAGACTAAAGAAGAGGGGTGGGACGTTTGAAAAGTTTGTTAATCGTTGACGATCAAACCGGAATTCGGCTTTTACTCGACGAAGTATTTAAAAAAGAGGGATTTGAAACGAGGTTAGCTGCAAACGGTGCAGAGGCACTTCAAATGGTTCAAGAACGAGCGCCTGACTGTGTGTTGCTCGATATGAAAATGCCGGGCATTAACGGTGTAGAAGTGCTGAAGAAAATAAAAAAAGATTGGCCGCAAGTCCCTGTCATTATGATGACGGCTTATGGGGAAGTCGATTTGACAGAGGACGCCTTTGAAAATGGAGCGGAACGTTATTTTACAAAACCATTCAATATTTATGAAGTAAGAGATGCAGTGACTGCACTTTTAAATTAATATTTTCCAAATCTTAACTATGCAACTGATAGGCTTCGCGGGTTTGTCTTTCATTCAATTCAGTAAAAACATTGGGCAGTCGCTTTGCCCGCGGAGTTTGACGTAAGATTTCGCAAAACGTCAAAAACAATAGAAATATTTATTGCCAAATAGAGTATCGAAGATTCAAGTTTTAGCAAACTAAAGAAAACGGAAGCACAGTTCTGTTTTGCACGAGAACATCCAAACCGCTTACATATGAATTTACCGAACAGGCAGCTGCCGGTATTTAGTTGCACTGTGATCATGAACCCCGGACAGTAGTAAATACTGTCTGTTTTTGTTATGATAAAAGAGGCAAAAAACGTATTAGCTCCGTAAATTCATCTCAACAATTCAGAGGAGGATTTTTTCCATGGCACTTGTTTCAATGAAAGAAATGATGATTAAAGGTAAAAAAGAAGGATATGCAATTGGTCAGTTCAACTTGAACAACCTTGAATACACGCAAGCAATTTTGCAAGCTGCTGAAGAAGAGCAATCACCTGTTATTTTAGGCGTTTCCGAAGGTGCGGGACGTTATATGGGCGGGTTCAAGACGGTCGTCAACATGGTGAAAGGTCTGATGGAAGACTATAACATCACTGTTCCTGTGGCGATTCACTTAGATCATGGTTCAAGTTTTGAGAAATGTAAAGAGGCGATTGATGCTGGATTTACATCTGTTATGATCGATGCATCTTCCAAGCCATTCGAAGAAAATATTGCAATAACAAAGCAAGTCGTTGAGTATGCACATGAGCGCGGCGTTTCCGTTGAAGCGGAATTGGGCGTTGTAGGCGGACAAGAAGATGATGTAATTGCAAGCGGCGTCATCTATGCAGACCCAGCTGAATGTAAAGAGTTAGTCGACAAAACAGGAATTGATTGCTTAGCGCCGGCTTTAGGGTCAGTTCACGGTCCGTACAAAGGTGAACCGAACTTAGGCTTTAAAGAAATGGAAGAGATTTCAAGTCAATCAGACCTTCCACTAGTTCTTCACGGAGGTACAGGCATCCCAACGAAAGATATTCAACGTGCGATCTCATTAGGCACTGCGAAAATTAACGTTAACACGGAAAATCAAATTGAAGGTACGAAAACAGTCCGTGAAATTTTGGAGTCAGATAAAGAAGTTTACGATCCGCGCAAATATCTTGGTCCAATGCGCGAATCGATTAAACAAACAGTAATTGGCAAAATGCGTGAATTTGGCAGCTCTCAAAAGGCTTAATGACAAACTTATACAAAGAGGAGAAGCATCGCAAAAAGGTGCATTCTCCTTCTTTTCCATTCATGAAGGAGGAACAGAATCCGTGAAATTTTTCATCGATACAGCAAACTTTGAAGAAATTAAAGAAGCACATAGCTGGGGAATTCTATCTGGCGTTACAACAAATCCATCTTTAGTGGCGAAAGAAAATGTTTCTTTCCACGATCGTCTTCGTGAAATTACCCAACTAGTACCTGGATCGGTTAGCGCCGAAGTCATCTCTCTTGACGCTGAAGGAATGATTGAAGAAGGCCGTGAATTGGCTAAAATTGCCCCTAATATCACTGTAAAGCTCCCAATGACGCCGGAAGGATTAAAAGCATGCTCTGTTTTCGCTCAAGAAGGCATTAAAACGAATGTAACGCTAATTTTTAGCGCAAATCAGGCATTGCTTGCTGCACGTGCAGGAGCTACATATGTATCTCCGTTCCTTGGCAGACTGGACGATATCGGACAAGAAGGCGTCCATCTCATTAGCACGATTGCGGATATCTTTACAATCCATGATCTTGATACTGAAATCATTGCAGCTTCCATCCGCAGCCCGCAACATATTACCGATGCAGCGCTTGCAGGAGCGCATATTGCTACGACGCCATTCAAGGTGCTTCAGCAACTATTTAACCATCCATTAACAGACAAAGGTATTCAGCAATTTTTGGACGATTGGGCTTCAAGAAAGAACAAGTGAAACGCCAAAGGAGACTGAAATGGACGTTTATAAAATTAGAGGTGGCAAACCTCTGCAAGGTACAATAAAGGTAAGTGGCGCAAAAAACAGTGCAGTTGCATTGATACCTGCTTCCATCTTGGCGGATTCTCCTGTAACGATTGAAGGCTTACCTGAGATTTCAGATGTTTTTACACTGAAGGCACTCCTTGAGGACATCGGCAGCAAAGTCGATTTTGAGTCAGGAAAAATGATAATCGACCCGACAGAAACAATTGCGATGCCACTACCGAACGGCAATGTAAAAAAATTACGCGCTTCCTATTATATGATGGGTGCGATGTTGGGGCGGTTCAAGCATGCCGCAATCGGTTTGCCTGGCGGCTGCCATTTAGGGCCGCGGCCGATCGATCAGCATATTAAAGGCTTCGAGGCATTAGGCGCAAAAGTGACAAATGAGCACGGTGCAATCTATTTGCGCGCTGATGAATTAAGAGGGGCAAAAATCTACCTTGATGTAGTCAGTGTCGGTGCAACGATTAACATTATGTTGGCCGCTGTTTTAGCGAAAGGCCGCACGATTATCGAAAATGCGGCTAAGGAACCCGAAATCATAGATGTCGCCACATTGCTTTCAAATATGGGCGCTAATATAAAAGGTGCAGGAACGAATGTCATTCGGATAGAAGGCGTTGAAAAACTGCATGGTACGAAGCATACGATCATCCCTGACCGGATTGAAGCAGGGACTTTTATGATTATGGCTGCGACAGTCGGCGATGGCATTACAATTGACAATGTCATACCGTTCCACGTAGAAGCTTTAACAGCTAAACTGCGTGAAATGGGTGTGGAGGTCGTTGAAGGGGAAGAACAGATTTTTATTCCGAAGTCGAAAAGCTTAGCGGCTGTCGATGTGAAGACGCTCGTATATCCAGGATTCCCAACAGATTTGCAACAGCCATTTTCCGTTTTATTAACACAAGCGACTGGCACATCTGTCATTACAGATACGATCTATTCCGCTCGTTTCAAACAAATAGACGAGCTGCGTAGGATGAATGCCGAAGGAAAAGTAGAAGGCCAGTCTGTCATCTTATCTGGTCCGACACATTTGCAGGCAGCAACTGTCCGCGCGACTGATTTACGTGCCGGTGCTGCGCTCGTCATTGCGGGTTTATTGGCTGAAGGGGAAACCGAAATTCAGGAAATTAAGCATATCGAACGCGGATACAGCTCATTAATTGAGAAGCTGCGCGGTATTGGAGCGGACATTCGGAAGGAAAATGTTCCTGAAAAGGCTACCGTAAAGGAATAATCGAGAATCGAATGTCTTCTTTTATGCTATACTGTACAGTGAAAAAACATACGGCTTGAAGTAGCTAACCGTAAAACGGGAGGAACACATATAATGGAACGCAGTTTATCGATGGAATTAGTACGTGTAACTGAAGCGGCGGCTGTATCGGCGTCCCGCTGGATGGGACGCGGTTTGAAAAACGAGGCGGATGATGCCGCAACTTCAGCGATGCGTACTGTGTTCGACACCATTCCGATGCAAGGTGTTGTCGTTATTGGTGAAGGTGAAATGGACGAAGCTCCGATGCTCTATATCGGCGAAGAATTAGGGACAGGTCAAGGGCCTGAGGTTGACGTCGCTGTCGATCCTTTGGAAGGCACAAATATCGTAGCATCTGGCGGCTGGAACGCATTGGCCGTCATTGCGATCGCAGATAGAGGAAATTTACTGCATGCACCTGACATGTATATGAATAAAATCGCAGTCGGTCCGGAAGCGGTCGGCAAAATCGATATTGATGCATCGGTTACGGATAATCTCCACGCCGTTGCAAAAGCAAAGAATAAAAAAATCGAAGACGTAGTTGCAACTGTGCTGAACCGGGAACGTCATTCAAAAATCATTGAAGAAATCAGAGCAGCGGGAGCACGCATTAAACTGATCAATGACGGAGATGTAGCAGGTGCAATTAACACGGCATTTGACGATACTGGCGTCGATATTTTATTTGGACTAGGCGGCGCTCCTGAAGGCGTGATTGCTGCAGTCGGACTGAAATGTCTTGGCGGTGAAATCCAAGGGCGTCTCGTTCCATCTAACCAAGAAGAAATCGACCGTTGTAAAAAAATGGGCATCGATGTGAACAAAGTGCTTCGCATGGAAGACTTAGTGAAAGGCGATGATGCCATTTTTGCTGCTACTGGTGTAACAGATGGTGAATTGCTGCGCGGCGTACAATTTAAAGGCGGCTACAGCACAACTCATTCACTCGTTATGCGTTCAAAATCAGGTACGATCCGTTTTGTGGAAGGCCGACACAGCATGGAGAAAAAACCTCTACTTGTAATGCAAGATTAATAAACGACAGCTTCGCTAATGAAGCATATGGCAATTTGTATGATACTGCCTCATCGCCCGGCCTTGCGCCGGGCAAACTTCACTAAAGGAATGCCTACCCGAATTTATTAACCTCAAAAATTATTGCGACCGGATTTTTAAACTAGGAGCCTACAATGGTGTAGATCATATGTTGTGACAAGATGTAACAAGCTGCATACCGCTATTGTTCAGCTATCTTTTGAGCAATGGCTGATTAGGATACAGCAATATCCTTTCGTTTCCCCATAGAGGTAGGAGTCTTCAGCTGAATTAAAATCAAATATAATAAAGAGTGGTGCTAATAGAATATGGCAATATTAACGATTGCAAGTTTAGAAAATATGACCTTAAAAGAATTATATGAACTTGCTAGGGAGTACAAAATCACTTATTATGGCAAGTTGACGAAGAAAGAACTTATTTTTGCAATTCTTAAATCCCGTGCTGAACAAGAAGGCTTCTTCTTCATGGAGGGCGTTTTAGAAATTATTCAATCGGAGGGCTATGGATTTTTGCGTCCGATTAATTACTCGCCAAGCTCGGAAGATATTTATATTTCAGCTTCCCAAATTAGAAGATTCGATTTGCGGAATGGCGACAAAGTAACAGGGAAAGTACGTCCGCCAAAAGAGAATGAGCGCTATTACGGCCTCTTGCAAGTAGAAGCAGTAAACGGTGAAGACCCGGAAGTTGCACGTGAACGTGTGCATTTCCCTGCGCTCACCCCGCTCTATCCTGAACGTCATATCCAACTGGAAACGACACCAAATAAACTTTCGACACGCATAATGGACCTTGTTTCGCCGGTCGGTTTTGGCCAACGGGGGTTAATTGTTGCTCCACCAAAAGCTGGAAAAACGATGCTATTGAAAGAAATAGCAAACGCTATTACGACGAATCACCCCGAAGCTGAATTGATCGTACTACTCATCGATGAGCGTCCGGAAGAGGTGACGGATATCGAGCGTTCTGTAAAAGCAGACGTCGTCAGTTCTACGTTTGATGAAGTTCCAGAAAACCACGTAAAAGTAGCTGAATTGGTTTTGGAGCGCGCCATGCGCCTCGTTGAGCATAAACGCGATGTTGTCATTTTAATGGACTCTATCACTCGGCTTGCTCGTGCATATAACCTTGTCATTCCGCCGAGCGGGCGTACGTTATCCGGCGGTATCGATCCCGCAGCATTTCACCGTCCGAAACGCTTTTTCGGCGCAGCGCGGAACTTGGAAGAAGGCGGCAGCTTGACGATTCTTGCGACGGCATTGATTGACACTGGATCGCGAATGGATGAAGTCATTTACGAAGAATTTAAAGGAACAGGTAATATGGAATTGCATCTTGACCGTAGTCTTGCTGAACGCCGCATTTTCCCGGCACTTGACATTCGCCGATCTGGCACGAGGAAAGAGGAATTGCTTATCCCTTCCGATCAGCTTGAAAAACTATGGGGAATCCGAAAAACATTCTCCGACGCACCGGACTTCGCAGAACGTTTCTTGAAAAAATTGCGCCAATCCAAATCGAATGAGGAATTCTTCAATAAGCTGAACGAAGAAATGAAAGCCCATCGAAATGGAAAAGGACTCATTTAACGGTTTAAGTTCTATAAACTGAAAAGATTTTCATTTGAATATAGAGTGTGCAAGCGCAATAAGTTGCCATTGAATGTGCTATGATTTGATGATAAAAAATTTGGGCAAAACAGTTGCACTACTATGGGAGATTTGTTATACTTTCAAAGTATGGTTTATGACCATCTGCTGCATATACGGCTGGCAAACACGGGCCGTGTAAGGCATCAGTCTTGTTCATACTTTGAACAACCCTTACAATAATACTCTGTTCCAGATGGTTCAGGGCGAGAGGAGAGAGACCGATGAGAGCAGGAATTCATCCAAATTACAAACTTGCAAAAGTCACTTGTTCATGTGGTAACACATTCGAAACAGGTTCTGTTAAAGAGGACATTCGCGTAGAAGTTTGCTCAGAATGCCACCCATTCTACACTGGACGTCAAAAATTTGCTGCAGCGGACGGCCGCGTCGACCGCTTCAACAAAAAATATGGCCTCAAAGAAGAAGGACGAGAATAAGACAATTGAAATACCCGCCGGGTCGAATGACCCAGCGGGTATTTTTAATGTACATATTAAAGAAGCAACGAAAACGATATAAGATGAAATGTTTTATTGTAAAGCAAAGTTGCAATATTGAGCAGGTGCTCTGTAGTACGCCATATATGCCATGCCGGTTGTCTGGCATCTACATTGTGCTGCTCAGTCTCTACATTGCAAAGCAACCCTCTTACATGATAATGCGACGTCTCTACGCTTCGATGCACGTTTTATATTGTGTTGCGAAACCTTTACTTTGTGAAGCGCCACGCTTACATTGCGTTGCAAAGCCTTCACGTTCTGTTGCACGATTTAGATTTACATTGCGATACGAAGCTCCTACGATGTGAGACGGCTCCTTATGCTGTAGCAGAGACTCCAATTTTATTCATTCTCTGCTTATAGATGATGAAACAAAACGTTCACACTGCATTATAAAGCCGTAGAAATGCCGTCTCTATGCGGTATTTGTCACTTCACACCGTTCTGTCTATCACATCCAACCTAAAATGTAAAGACATCATTTCTATCCGTTTTTGTTGTATGATAGACTTTCCTATGGCAAACGATGAACACCTACATAGAACAGTTTTTGAAAGGGGAACCTACATGTACGTTGCAATGCAAGGCGGCTGGATTGAAGTAATTTGTGGAAGTATGTTTTCTGGTAAATCGGAGGAATTGATACGGCGTGTTCGACGTGCTCAATTTGCGAAGCAAAAAATTGCCGTTTTCAAACCAGAGATCGATGACCGTTATAGCGAGGAAGCAGTTGTAAGTCATAATGGGACAACTGTCATTGCTACGCCTATTGCGGATTCTTCCCAAATTATAGAGTTCGTAACGGATGACTACGATATTATTGCAATTGATGAAGCGCAGTTTTTCGATGACGGACTGATTCAAGTCGCAAGTGATTTAGCTGATCGTGGATTTCGGGTAATTGTAGCGGGGCTCGATATGGATTTCCGTGGAGTGCCTTTTGGTCCGATGCCGCAATTGATGGCAATTGCCGAAAACGTCACAAAACTTCAAGCAGTGTGTACCGTTTGTGGCTCGCCCGCAAGTCGCACACAGCGGCTTATTAATGGACAACCTGCAGGCTACGATGATCCGGTCATTCTTGTCGGTGCGTCTGAAGCATATGAGGCAAGATGCCGTAAACATCATGAAGTACCGAACGGCGTCACTGCCAATTCTGTAAATGCACAGTGATCCACATTTCCAGACAACTTGGGGATAAAGTCCAAGTTGTCTTTTTTTTATCCATAACGGCCTATCAATTCTTCATTACCACTCTAATCTAAAAGAAATTACTGTATTTCATCCGCCTATTCCCGTACAATAAATGTACAAAATCGACGTAAATAGAGGTGTGCAAAACTATGTTTGAAAGGCTTCAAGCCGTGGAAGATCGCTATGAGCGACTCAATGAATTGCTCAGTGATCCTGATATTGTAAGTGATATGGAAAAATTGAGAACGTATTCAAAAGAGCAATCCGATTTGCAGGAAACAGTTGATACGTACCGTGCTTATAAAGAAGCAACTAAGCAATTTGATAGTGCAAAGCAAATGTTGGAAGAGCCATTGGATGATGAAATGAAAGACTTAGTGAAAATGGAAATCGCGGAACTGAGCGAGCAGATTGAATCGTTGGAAGGACGTTTGAAACTGCTCTTAGTGCCAAAAGATCCGAATGACGATAAAAACGTCATTATGGAAATCCGCGGTGCAGCAGGTGGAGATGAAGCAGCTTTATTTGCAGGCAATCTTTATCGGATGTATAGCCGCTTTGCTGAAATGAATCATTGGAAAGTGGAAGTGATGGATGCTTCACCGACAGAATTGGGTGGCTTTAAAGAAATCGTCTTTATGATAAACGGAAATGGCGCCTATTCCAAATTAAAGTACGAAAATGGCGCACATCGAGTGCAACGGGTACCAGAAACTGAATCAGGCGGCCGAATCCATACATCGACTGCGACTGTGGCAGTGTTGCCGGAAGCTGAAGAAGTAGAAATCGAAATTCATGACAAAGACATCCGTGTGGACACATTCGCTTCGTCAGGACCTGGCGGGCAATCCGTTAACACGACGATGTCTGCAGTCCGCTTAACGCATCTTCCGACCGGCATTACCGTATCATGTCAGGACGAAAAATCGCAAATTAAAAATAAAGAAAAAGCGATGAAAGTATTGCGTGCCCGTATTTACGATAAATTCATGCAGGAAGCGCAAGCTGAATACGATGAAAAGCGTAAATCGGCAGTCGGGACAGGCGATCGTTCTGAACGCATCCGAACGTATAATTTCCCCCAAAACCGGGTGACCGATCATCGTATTGGTTTAACGATCCAAAAGTTAGATCAAATTATTGAAGGGAAAATGGATGAAGTGATTGACGCGCTCATTGTAGAAGATCAGGCAAGACGCCTGGAAAGCTTGGAAAAGCATGACTGAACGCATTTATGAAGCGATCAAAAAAGCATCATCGCTACTATCCTCCAAAGATCTTGATGAAAACGCAGCACAGCTCCTAATGGAATTTGTCACGAATAAAAGCGGCGCTTCCTTACTGGCTGACATGCGTGAATACTTGACAAAAACGCAGCAAACCGCTTTTTGGAAACATACCGAGGAATTGCTCACAGGAAAGCCGATACAACATATTATCGGCTATGAAATGTTTTATGGCAGACAATTCGAAGTGAACGGCAATGTTCTTATTCCAAGGCCTGAAACCGAAGAACTCGTTGAAAATGCACTCAAAATCAGCATGAAGCTGTTCGAAACAAAAGATATCCACATGGCGGACATCGGAACAGGCAGTGGAGCAATTGCGATCTCATTCAAAAAAGAGTGGCCAGAAGCGACTGTTGCGGCTACGGATATAAGCGAAGAGGCGTTAAAAGTCGCTGAGCGTAACGCAAAAAAGAATGAAGCTGAAATTACATTTTATCAAGGTAATTTAACTGAACCGATTAAACAGCAGAAATGGGATGTCGTCCTTTCGAATCCACCATACATTGCGCCGGAGGAATCGGTTGCCATGTCGAAGACGGTAGTGGATTTTGAGCCGAACCATGCATTGTTTGCTGAAGAGGACGGGCTGTATTTTTATAAAAAGCTTGCGAAGGAGCTTCCACGGGTTATGAAGACACCTTCTTTAATCGGCTTGGAAATTGGCTATCAGCAAGGTACCGCAGTCCGGGAGTTGTTCCAAAAAGCGTTTCCGGAAGCGCAAGTTGAAATTATACAAGATATAAATGGTAAAGATCGAATGATATTTTGCGAGATTCATGAATAAAACTCTTTGACCCTGTCAACAATGGGGTCAGGGAGGGATTGACATGTTGCAAGACTATGAAATTCAAAAACAACCGAATTGGACAAATAGAATTGTTGCCGTAGTAGAATTTATTTTAGTTTTATTCGTCATCCAATCAGCGCTATTGCTGTTCATGGGACCGGAGGAACAGCCGGAAGAAATTAGGTTTCGTATTTTAGCGCATTCCAACTCACCGGCCGATCAAAAAATCAAACATTCGATCCAACAAGAAATCGAGCCGCTTATTTACAAAGCGATCGGACAAGCAGAAACGACAGCGGAAATAGCCGCCAATTTACAAGCGATTGAGTCGGTCATTTACGATATTGCAGTGTCAAAAGCAGAAGGTAAAGAGATTTCATTCGAACGGAAAGCCGCTTTGTTCCCGCCGAAGAGGTCCGGTATGTTCGTTACTCCGCAAGCTGCGTATGATGCATATGTTTTAACAATCGGCAGCGGCCGGGGGGATAATTGGTGGTGTGGATTATTTCCGAGAGTCTGTTTTCCTGACAAAGAAGTGGATAACAATGAAGAGCAAGAGCAAGAAAAAGTCACTTTCTTCATTTGGGAGTGGATAAAATCATTGTTCGACTAAAGTTATTCACAAGTTTTGTGGATAAGTACTTTAAAGTGTGAATAAAAGGAGGGTTGCACATTGGAAACAAAAATCGTATCTGTGGACAGCGAAGTGGATAATGTTCGAAACTATCAACAAGCTGTGGATATTTTAAAAAGTGGAGAAGTCGTCGCCTTTCCGACCGAGACTGTATATGGATTAGGTGCACTTGCGACAAAGCGAGAAGCCGTTCAAAAAATCTACGATGCAAAAGGGCGCCCATCCGACAATCCACTGATCATACATATAGGGAAGAAAGAAGATGCGAATCTATACGCAGTCGATATTCCTGAAGCGGCCCAAAAACTGATGGACCGGTTTTGGCCAGGGCCATTGACGATGGTTTTCCATAAACGGCCAGGCGTAATTGCAGAAAATGCTACGCCGGGTTTTGAAACGGTAGGCATCCGAATGCCAGATCACCCCGTTGCATTGCAATTGTTGAACATGTTAGATGGCCCGCTTGCAGCACCGAGCGCCAACCGAAGCGGGAAGCCGAGCCCGACAGAAGCGGAGCATGTGTACGCAGATTTGAACGGCCGGATACCGATGATTGTGGACGGAGGACAGACAGGGGTAGGCGTCGAGTCGACTGTCTTGGATATGACGACAGAACCACCTGCTATATTGCGTCCAGGCGGATTGACGAAAGAGATGATTGAAAAAGTGATTGGTCCTGTCCAATCGGAAGGAAAGACAGAAAAAGACAAAGCGCCGCGAGCGCCAGGCATGAAATATATGCACTATGCGCCAAACGCACCTTTGTTCATGATTGAAGCGAGTGAAACTGCCATTCAAACGGCAGTGCAAAACCTCCATAAAGAAGGGAAGCGTATTGCGGTTATCGGTCCCGAAGAATTTTCAATCGAAGAAGCGGACTGGTATTTTTCTGTCGGTAGCCTTCATGATTATGATGCCATCGCAGCAAATTTGTATCGGGCAATCCGACAATGTGATGAGACAGAGGCGGATGTGATCCTTGCCGCAGAAACAGAGGCTAGTGGAGTCGGCGAAGCGATTATGAACCGATTGACGAAAGCCGCAAACGGCAAACGTTATAGCCAAAGGTAAAAATGAATGACCTTCCAACCCTTCGCATAGGATGAATCGATGCGGTATATTGGGAGGTCTTTCATTTGGTAGAACTCATAGCGGCAAGTTTAACAACAATCGATGTAGTCATTTTATATTCTCTTATGCAAATTAATTCGGGGAGACTGATGCTGTCGATCTGGACAGCTTTTTTGAACATGGTATTCCCGTTTGCGGGTTTTCTAATGGGCGCCTTTTCAGCGGAAATTTTCAGCGCATGGAGCCATACATTATCCGGGGTGTTACTAGCTTGCATCGGACTGCATATGGTGCTTCAAACGGAAGATGGCAATAAGGAGCTCATCCGCAATATTCATCCGTTTCTATTGGCGATGGCTGTCAGTGTCGATACATTTTCAGTAAGCGTCTCTTTCGGCATGCTGCAGCTGAACAAAATATTGTTTATCCTTTCTTCGGGCATTCTCTCTTTCATTTTTGCTTGCGGTGCGCTTTATATTAGCGGCGGTGTTGGTATGAAAAGAGGAAAGCATTTACGGAGATTATCCGGTATTGCTCTTGTTGTTATGGGAGTAATGTCATGTTTTCGTTAATATTATCTGTTTCTTTTCTCATAGTTTTCGTGTATTCTATTAAGTAGGTGATATGGAATGAAAATTTATTTTATTTGCACAGGAAATACATGCAGAAGTCCAATGGCAGAAGCAATATTACGGTCCCAAAAATTGGAAGGCACCCATGTTCGCTCTGCTGGTATTTATGCGACGGATGGTGAGCCAATTTCGGATAATGCAAAAACGCTTATCGAAGAATCGGACATGCCCTATACGTCGGTGTCAAGGTCGGTGACAGCAAAGGAGCTTTCATGGGCAGATCTCATTTTGACGATGACGGAATCGCATAAAAGGACGTTGTTACATGCATTTCCCGAAGCTGCAGGCAAAACGTATACGTTAAAAGAATTTTCATTGCCAAATGAAGAAGGGGATGTCCATGATCCTTACGGAGGGGACTTGTCAACATACCGCCACACCTTTAAAGAATTGCAGACATTGATCGACCTGCTAAAAAAGAAACTGATGGAGGATGGAACATGAACGATGGAAGAAAAAAGAACGGACTGAAGAAAAAACTTATTCTATTCGTTACAATCTTGGCGCTCATAACGTATGTGACAAGTGCTGTGTTCATTAATTTTATTGGCCCACAATTCTTTTCGGGCGTCAATCCAGTCTTGTTTGGCATCATTACATATTCTTTGGGCATCATCTGGTCAGGTATTTTGGCGGCCCTTTTCGGGTCATTTTTAACGAAGTCATTGCAAAATTTGGAGAAAGCTGCGATTTCAGTAGCAGCTGGGAAGTTAGGGACGGAAATTGAATTGCCAAAATCTAACGATGAAATTCGATCTGTCTCGGAAGCATTCCAAAACTTAGTTCATAATTTACGTACGATCGTCGATGAAATCGAAACAAACTTTGAACGTACAGCAAAAACAGTAGACGCGTTGTCCGGTGAGACAAGCTTGGCTGCTTCACAAGCAGATGCGGTAGCTTCAACGATTATGGAAATTTCAGCTGGAGCTGAAGCATCCGCAGTCGCTATTCAGGAAACAGCAGAAGCGATGGAAGATGTCCGTACGTTAGCGGCAGAGGTGAGCAACCGCGCTGAGCTATCTTCCGAGCAATCAAAAGAGATGCTTGCTGTTTTGGATCATACAATTGGCGTATTCAGAAATCTTGTCGAAGGCATTCGGAAAATGTCGAGTCAAAGCGAACAATCGTTATTGACGATCCGTGAACTTGATCATAATGCACAAAAGATCGGGGAAATCGTTCAATTGGTCGGCAGCATAGCAGGGCAGACGAATTTATTAGCATTGAATGCCTCAATTGAAGCGGCGCGTGCTGGAGAACACGGAAAAGGCTTTGCCGTCGTGGCGGAAGAAGTCCGTGTATTGGCAGATGAAAGTGCGAAAGCAGTACATAGCATCGATGAACTTGTAAAATCGATCCAATCTGACGTTTCAAAAGTTGTTAAGGAAATCGAACAGCAAGTGAAAACAGCTGCCGATGAAGCGGAACGTGCAAATGATACGAGCGAAAATGTCGAGTCAGTCGCGGAAAAAGTGAACGGCATGGCCCAATCGGTCGTTGAAATTACACGCCTCGTAGAAAATCAATTATCCAATATTGAAACGACAGCAAGACAGTCACAAGAAGTAGCTGCGATTGCTGAAGAAACATCAGCTGGCGCCCAAGAAGTGAGGGCCGCAACGGATGAGCAAGTTCGTTCCATCGAACAGACAGATGCGTTGGCAATCGAATTGAAAAAGCAGTCTGAAGACCTATATAAAGTGATTACCCAATTTGATCGTTCATAAGTATTCATTTCACAGCCCGAAATAGGAGTTCGAGGGCTGTGTTTTTTTGTCGATCAATGATAGAATTAGTTGTGAGTAAATTAAGAAAAGAGGCGACGTAATGAAAATCGCAATCTCTTCGGATCATGGCGGCAACCGCCTGCGACATGAAATTATGCAATTATTATCTGAAATCGGTCTTGACTATGTCGATTTCGGACCCGACTCGGACGATTCAGTTGACTACCCGGATTATGCAACTCCTGTTGCAAACGGTGTAGCAAGTGGAGAATTTGATCGCGGAATACTGATTTGCGGCACTGGCATCGGTATGTCAATTGCGGCAAATAAGGTGAAAGGAATTCGTTGTGCACTTGTCCATGATGTATTTAGTGCTAAGGCTACAAGAGGCCACAATGACTCAAACGTTTTGGCGATGGGAGAACGAGTTGTCGGTCCAGGCCTTGCAAGGGAAATCGTCACTGCATGGCTTGATACTTCTTTTGAAGGTGGCCGTCACGAGCGACGGATTGCCAAGTTGAAGGAACTCGAAGAAGAATCGAGGTGAGTTGGCAATGGAAATCTTGAATTTATGGAAGCTCCAACTTGAACAATTGCTATCGGAAATGGCTGAGCAAACGAAGTTCACTCCACATACAGTTTTTGTAGTCGGATGTTCGACATCGGAAATCGCTGGTCAACGGATCGGGACTGCTGGTGCTCTTGAAGTCGCAGAAGCTTTATTCGAACCGTTGCACGACTTTGCGAAAAAGCATAAGCTATTTTTGGCTTTTCAAGGTTGTGAACATATTAACAGAGCGCTCACTATAGAGCGGGAAGCGGCAGATAAGTTCGGTTACGAACCCGTCTCCGTCCTTCCTGCTATCAATGCGGGCGGCTCCATGTCCACTTATGCATACGAACATTTGAAGGACTCCGTTGTTGTTGAATCGGTGCGTGCGAACGCGGGCATCGATATCGGGCAAACACTCATCGGTATGCATTTGAAGCCGGTAGCGGTTCCGATCCGTACTTCCATCGATAAAATCGGAGATGCAGTCGTAACGGCAGCAACTACTCGTCCGAAACTAATTGGCGGGGAACGTGCAGTGTACGTGTGACCGGATTCATTCGCCTCATCATCCTTCCGCTTTAATGTAGGGGAGGACGTAGAGAACAGTTAATGAACGATTAGACAAAATATTTTTTAAAAGGGGAAATGGCTAAATGGATTTGAGCAATGTGAAACGTGAAGATGCAGCAGTATATGAAGCGATCATGGCAGAAAAAAGTCGTCAAAACTCGAATATCGAACTAATCGCCTCTGAAAACTTTGTTACAGAAGCGGTCATGGAAGCGCAAGGCTCTTACTTGACGAATAAATATGCTGAAGGTTATCCAGGTAAACGTTACTATGGCGGCTGCGAACATGTCGATGTCGTCGAAAATATCGCACGCGACCGCTTGAAAGAAATTTTTGGCGCTGCCTATGCGAATGTCCAAGCCCACTCTGGCGCACAAGCAAATATGGCTGTCTACTTCACAGTGCTCAAGCCGGGAGACACTGTTTTGGGCATGAATCTTTCCCACGGTGGCCACTTGACTCATGGCAGCCCGGTTAACTTCTCAGGCACCCTTTATCAATTTGTCGACTATGGTGTAAGTGAAGAGGACGAGCGTATCGATTATGAAGACGTTCGCCAAAAAGCGCATGAGCATAAGCCGAAATTGATTGTCGCTGGTGCGAGCGCATATCCGCGAGAAATCGATTTTGCCAAATTCCGTGAAATCGCCGACGAAGTGGGTGCATATTTGATGGTCGACATGGCGCATATCGCTGGACTTGTCGCTGCTGGCGAACATCCAAGCCCTGTTCCGCATGCGCACTTCATCACATCTACGACACATAAAACATTGCGCGGACCACGTGGCGGGCTTATTTTGCTAAACGAGGAATTTGCAGAGGAGTTCGGCCGTAAAATCGACAAAACGATTTTCCCAGGCATCCAAGGCGGACCGTTGATGCACGTTATCGCTGCGAAAGCTGTCGCATTTGGAGAAGCGTTAAAACCTGAATTCAAGACGCATATCCAACAAGTGAAAAAGAACGCAAAAGCACTTGCAGAAAGCTTGATGGCTGAAGGTGTTGACATCGTTTCAGGCGGCACGGACAACCACTTGCTGCTCGTTAACTTGAAGTCACTCGACATTACAGGAAAAGTAGCCGAACACGTTTTAGACGAAGTCGGTATCACTGTAAATAAAAACACCATTCCATTTGATACGGAAAGCCCATTCGTCACTTCCGGCATCAGAATCGGGACACCAGCTGTTACAACACGCGGTTTTAAGGAAGAGGAAATGAAAGAGGTCGGCGCGATCATCGCGAAACTTCTCAAAAATCATGAAGACGAATCTGTCAAAGAAGAAGCAAAAGAACGCGTCAAAGCACTGACTGACAAATTCCCGCTTTATGCATAATACCACCCCGCCTGTCATCTGCAGGCGGGGTTACTTTATCCACTAAAACGCATAAATTCTTTAATAAGCGCATAATAACGGGGCTACGCGCATAAATTCGTTTAAAAACTCATAAATGTCCCGATTTGCGCATAGTTGTCAATGGAAACGCATAAATCCCTCCGCACGCGCATAACTCGGGATAAACCCGTTCTTGGTCAATTGGTAGCTGTCTTAAATTCCGTATAAAAAGAAATAAAAGCTTTTATTTGTCAGAGGCATTCGGCACGATCGTAGATAGGATTGGTAAACTTTCAAATGGTTCGCGGAATGTAGCAACACAATGTAAAGTGCTCGCAACGCAAAATAACCCCTCCTCAACACAAACGTAAATGCATCGGATTACAACGTAAAACTCCCACAGTACAGTCAAATTAGTGCAAAACGCATAATTTATTCTCTAAACATGCATATTTAGATATGAAATGCGTATAGCATTTCTGTATGAAGCGCGCTAATAAGTCGTATAATCCTAAGATGACTTGCACGTATTCTACTGAAAAATCCTCGAAGTATTCCCTATTCATTGATAACTTCATTCTTTATATTCCAAATGCCCATACAGCAGCGTATCTGCTATAATGTACAGGACATTCCTAAAAAGGAGCGATTTTAATGGCAAAAGTACATGTTTTCGATCACCCGCTGATCCAGCATAAATTGACGCATATCCGTGATGTGAATACAGGGACGAAGGAGTTCCGCGAACTTGTAGATGAAGTGGCAACATTGATGGCATATGAAATTACTCGTGATCTTCCATTGACGGAAGTTGAAGTTGAGACGCCTGTACGTGTTGCAAAATCCAATGTTTTGGCTGGTAAGAAATTAGGAATCGTGCCAATCCTTCGTGCTGGCATCGGCATGGTGGATGGTATTTTGAAATTGATTCCAGCAGCGAAAGTAGGTCATATTGGTTTATTCCGTGATCCTGAAACACTTCAGCCGCATGAGTATTTCGTAAAGTTGCCGTCTGATGTGTCGGAGAGGGAATTCATACTTGTTGACCCGATGCTTGCTACAGGTGGAACAGCTGTGGAAGCTGTTAATTCTTTGAAAAAGCGTGGCGCGAAAAATATCCGTTTTATGTGCCTCATCGCTGCACCGGAAGGCGTCGAAGTTTTTACGGAAGCGCATCCTGATGTAGATGTATACATTGCTGCTTTGGACGAGAAGTTGAATGAAAAAGGCTATATCGTTCCTGGATTAGGAGATGCAGGAGACCGTCTATTTGGAACAAAATAAGAAGGAGGGGATGGGAATGCAACAAAAATGGAAAGTGATGACCATCTTTGGAACAAGACCTGAAGCGATTAAAATGGCCCCGCTTGTTTTGGAATTGGAAAAGCATGAAGAGATCGAGTCAATCGTCACAGTTACGGCACAGCATCGCCAAATGCTTGACCAAGTGTTAGAGACTTTCGGGATTCAGCCTGACTACGATCTCAATATTATGAAAGACCGCCAAACACTTGTCGATGTGGCAACGAGAGGACTTGAAGGACTCGACCGAATCATGAAAGAAGCGAAGCCGGATATCGTCCTTGTCCATGGAGATACATCGACTACGTTTATCGGAAGTCTTGCCGCTTTTTATAATAAGATTGCAGTAGGGCATGTGGAAGCGGGCCTTCGGACATGGGACAAGTATTCTCCATATCCTGAGGAGATGAACCGACAACTGACCGGCGTATTAGCCGACCTTCATTTTTCGCCTACTGAGAAATCAGCTCAGAATCTATTAAATGAAGGAAAGCCTGAAGATCGCATATACATAACGGGCAATACTGCCATTGATGCGCTTCAGACAACTGTGAGAGAGCAATACAATCACCCGATTTTCGATAAAATCGGGGATGACAGGCTAATTCTTTTGACGGCACATCGCCGTGAAAACTTGGGCGAACCGATGCGTAATATGTTTCGGGCGATCGTTAGGCTTTTGGAAAAGCATCCTGACACACAAGTCATTTATCCAGTGCATATGAATCCAGCTGTTCGGGAAGTTGCGGATGAAATCTTAGGGAAAAATGAACGTGTCCATTTAATTGAGCCGCTTGAAGTGCTTGATTTCCATAACTTCGCATCTCGTTCGCACATCATTTTGACGGATTCAGGGGGCATTCAAGAGGAAGCTCCATCTTTAGGTAAGCCGGTCATTGTTCTTCGCGATACGACTGAACGTCCGGAAGGAATTGCAGCTGGAACGCTGAAGCTTGCCGGAACAGACGAAGAAACGATTTTTACGATGGCAGACGAGCTGTTGTCCGATGAGACGGTTTATAATGAAATGGCTCATGCATCAAACCCATATGGTGATGGTCATGCTTCAGAACGGATCGTAAAAGCTTTAAAAGAGTATTTATCCAGCAATAACTGATAGACGAACCAATCGACAACGGGTAAATAAACCAGTCGTTACTTTCATTTAACGATAGGAATCAAACAACAAAGTCGGTGTGGAAAATACTCCACACCGACTTCAATTATAGTAGGGATTTCCCTTATAGGCAGAACAAGTAATTCAATTATGTCGATTATTTGACAATGAGAACAGTTTGTGAAGAATTTCACGGGAATCAATTGACATCAAAATGCCCCTATTGTATGCTTACAAAGGATAAGAATGATAGGGGATATGTACATCTAAAACTGTTAAAAAACAGTAAAATATGTATGATTCTATCAAGTCTTTCACTGGAAGTCGTTCCGAATGAAACACATGCCTTGTTCATGTGTGCATATACATTCATTTGCAGACGACATTCAATCACAATTATAGGTTCCGACCTTCATTTGGAGTCTTAATCTTAGTACAAGCCTTACACGGCTCTGTACACACTTTACCCTTTCAATCCGCTTGCTAAACCGGCAAAATACATTTCAGGAGAATCATCCATCATGCATACTTTGCGACAAATTTTTAATAGGCAGAAGAAAGCGCTCTTTTTTTTGTCTGCATTGTTTGTTTTAGGGTGGGCATTTACTGATTGGAAAACGATTTTTGCAGGGTTGATCTTAGGTTCTTTGTTCGGATTGTATAATTTTTGGATACTTGTCCGTAGAATGGAAAGATTTGATCAAAGCATAACGGAAGGGAAAGAGCGTAAGTCAATCGGAGGAACCGCATTGCGATTCGCTTCGGGCGTCGCTGCGGCGGCAATTGCTTTATCGATGCCGGAGAAATTCAACCTGATTGGAACTGTAATCGGGCTAATGATTCCGTATGTCTTGTTGCTTGTCGACAGGATTATCGTGCACGTAAAGCACTACTAAACTAAATTGATTGCAAAAGGGAGGTGAACGAAACGTGAACCATGAAAATCCGGATTTCTCAATCGGAATCTTAACCTTTAACCCAGCAAACATACTCATGCTGTTTGTTACATGTCTTATCGTATTTTTGATTGCATTCTTTTCTACGCGTAATCTGAAGCTAAAACCGACGGGCATGCAAAATTTCATGGAGTGGGTTATGGATTTCGTCAAAGGGATCATCAAGAACAACATGGACTGGAAAACAGGTGGTCGCTTCCATGTCTTAGGTATCACGCTGATCATGTTCGTCTTCGTTGCCAATATGTTAGGACTGCCGCTTGCGGTTGTATGGAAAGGCGAATTGTGGTGGAAATCGCCGACAGCCGATCCAGTCATCACGCTGACGCTCGCTTCGATGGTAGTCGTTTTAACGCACTATTATGGCGTGAAGCAGCTAGGCACGAAAGGGTACTTCAAAACGTACCTGCAGCCGATGCCTTTCTTGGCACCGCTGAAAATCATTGAAGAATTCGCAAACACGTTGACATTAGGTCTGCGTCTTTATGGTAACATTTTCGCTGGTGAAATCCTGATTGGCCTATTGGCGGGATTAGGTGCTTCCAGTGCATTCGGTTTAGTAGGTGCATTAGTTCCTGCACTTGCATGGCAAGGGTTCTCCATTTTCATCGGAGCGATCCAAGCATTTATTTTCGTTATGTTAACGATGGTCTACATGGCACATAAAGTCGAAACAGACCATTAAACATATATTGCCCTTCATACGGGTTGCATAAAACAAAACATGAATTTTTAGGAGGATATTACACTATGGTAGGTTCAGTAGGTCTATTAGCAGCAGCACTTGCAGTTGGCTTAGGTGCACTTGGTGCAGGTATTGGTAACGGTTTGATCGTTTCGAAAACAGTTGAAGGTATCGCTCGTCAACCAGAAGCACGCGGTATGCTTCAAACGACAATGTTCATTGGGGTAGCGTTAGTTGAGGCCCTTCCGATCATCGCGACAGTTATCGCGTTTATCGTAATGAACCAATAATAGTTTTAAAACTTATGGCGAAGAACGCGATGGACTGCCCTTCGCCATTCATTTATGTCACAAATGACGTTTGAAAAGCAGTTTTAAAGTTGAAAATTAAGAATGACGTTCTTTCTATACAATTACGAAAATGACACAAGCTCTTGAAGGGAGTGAAACAATCGTGTTAGGAAATACCTTCGTCCTTTTGTCAGCAGATGCTGACGCCGGATTTTTGGCGGCATTGAATAAAAACCTTAACTTAGGTGACATCATCGTCACTGTCCTATTCTTCACGATTCTCATGGTTCTTCTGAAAAAGTTCGCATGGGGCCCGCTTATGGGAGTGATGCAACAACGTGCCGAGCTGATTTCGAGTGAAATTGAAGCGGCAGAACAGAGCCGTTTAGAATCCCAAAAGTTATTGGAAGAACAACGCGCATTATTGAAAGAAGCACGTGACAATGCACAAGCGATTGTGGAAAATGCTCGTAAGCAAGGTGAAACACAGCGTGAAGAGCTAATTTCTGCAGCACGCTCAGAAGTATCTCGTATGAAAGAAGCAGCTACGCTTGAAATTGCGACTGAAAAAGAAAAAGCAGTTGCAGCAGTACGTGAAGAATTCGTATCTCTTTCCATCCTTGCAGCGTCTAAAGTACTTGGGAAGGAAGTTTCCGAGGAAGATAACCGCGCATTGATTGAAGAAACGATTGTGAAGGCAGGCGAAGGCCGATGACACAATCGGTAGTCGCAAAACGTTATGCTTCCGCATTGTTTAACCTTTCACAACAAAAAGGGCAAACCGCTTTGGTTCAAGAAGAAATAGAAGAATTAAAGAAAGCGTTCAAAGAGAATAAAGAATTGGAACAACTTTTAAGTTCTCCAAGGTTCTCGATCGGTAAGAAAAAAGAGATGGTTGCTGCAATCTTTAGTGGAGCAAACCCAATCATTTTAAATACCCTATTCGTTCTGCTTGATGCTAAGCGCATGAGCGAAGTGTTAGATGTTTTTGCTGAATTCCATGAGCTTGCAAATGAAGCTGCAGGAATCGCGGACGCGAAGGTCTACTCAACTCGTCCGTTGACAGATGTAGAGTCGAACTCGATTTCTACAACATTTGCACATAAAGTCGGTAAACAATCATTACGTATTGAAAATATCATCGATCCAAGCTTGATCGGAGGCGTACGCCTTCAAATCGGCAATCAAATTTACGACAGCAGCTTGAGTGCGAAGCTATCTAAGCTGCAACGTAATTTAATTGGATCATAATCTGAAATTGAGGGGTGACATACATGAGCATCAAAGCTGAAGAAATCAGCGTGCTGATTAAGCAGCAGATTGAAAACTATCAGTCTGAGATGGAAGTTAGCGAAGTCGGTACGGTTATCAGAATCGGTGACGGTATCGCTCTTGCTCATGGCCTCGACAACGTCATGGCTGGAGAACTTCTTGAGTTCTCAAACGGTGTCATGGGTATGGCGCAAAACTTGGAAGCGAACAACGTAGGTATCGTTATCCTCGGACCATACACTGACATTAAAGAAGGCGATGAAGTACGTCGAACTGGCCGTATTATGGAGGTTCCTGTCGGTGAACAATTGATTGGACGTGTAGTGAATTCACTCGGAATGCCGGTTGATGGATTAGGTCCAATCGAAACGACAAAAACTCGTCCAATTGAAAGTCCTGCGCAAGGTGTTATGGCGCGTAAATCTGTTCATGAGCCATTGCAAACAGGCATTAAGGCGATCGATGCACTTGTACCGATCGGCCGTGGACAGCGTGAATTGATCATCGGTGACCGTCAAACAGGTAAAACAACTGTTGCGATCGATACGATCTTAAACCAAGCTGACCAAGATATGATTTGTATTTATGTAGCAATCGGACAAAAAGAATCTACTGTGCGTGGGGTAGTTGAAACACTTCGTAAACACGGAGCGCTTGATTACACAATCGTTGTAACAGCATCGGCTTCATCTCCAGCACCGCTTCTATATCTTGCACCATATACAGGTGTAACGATGGCAGAAGAATTCATGTTCCAAGGCAAGCACGTACTTGTTGTCTACGATGACCTTTCGAAACAAGCTGCTGCTTACCGTGAGCTTTCCTTACTACTTCGCCGTCCTCCAGGTCGTGAAGCGTACCCTGGTGACGTATTCTACTTGCACTCCCGTCTATTAGAGCGTGCAGCGAAGTTGAACGATACATTAGGCGCAGGTTCAATCACTGCCCTACCATTCGTTGAAACACAAGCTGGGGATATCTCTGCTTACATTCCAACGAACGTAATTTCCATCACTGATGGACAGATCTTCTTGCAATCGGATCTATTCTTCTCGGGCGTTCGTCCGGCGATCAACGCTGGTCTTTCCGTATCCCGTGTTGGTGGTTCCGCGCAAATCAAAGCGATGAAAAAAGTTGCTGGTACACTTCGTCTTGACCTTGCTGCATTCCGTGAACTTGAGGCGTTCTCACAATTCGGTTCTGACCTTGATGCTGCAACGAAAGCGAAACTTGACCGCGGTGCACGTACAGTTGAAGTGTTGAAACAAGACTTGAACAAACCGCTTAAAGTTGAGTATCAAGTCGTAATTCTATACGCATTGACTCGCGGCCTACTTGATGATGTAGCTGTACATGACATCTTGCGTTTCGAAAGTGAAATTACAAGCTGGCTAGAGTCGAACCACACTGAAGTGTACGATCATATCCGTACGACGAAAGACCTTCCGTCTGACGATGTCATGAAAGACGCGATCAACGCGTTTAAGAAAAACTTCGTACCGTCTGAAGCTTAATTCGAACAGAATTTTAGGATTTTGATCTACTATACAATAAGGTGGTGAATTGCCAGTGGTATCTTTACGCGATATTGAAAACCGTATTAAATCAACTAAGAAGACGAGTCAGATTACGAAAGCGATGCAAATGGTTTCTGCTTCCAAATTGAACCGTGCCGAATTAAATGCGAAAGCGTTCGTTCCATACATGGAGAAAATACAGGAAGTTGTCGGTGCAATCGCGAGCGCGACAAGCGACTCCGGACATCCGATGCTCGTTTCCCGTCCAGTGAAAAAGACAGGTTATATTATCGTTACATCCGACCGTGGCCTCGTCGGCGGTTACAACAGTAACATCTTCCGTGCTGCACGCCGTGCCATCGAAGAACGCCACACCTCAAAAGAGGAAGTGAGGATCATTGCGATCGGACGCAAAGGATATGAATTTTTCAGCCGTCTTGGCTATGAAGTTGTCGATAGCTTGTTGGGCGTATCTGACCATCCTTCATTTGATGAAATAAAAGCAATCGCGAACCGAGCTGTTGGCATGTTCACAGAAGGCGAATACGATGAAGTGTATCTTTACTACAATCACTTCATCTCCGCCATCTCCAATGAAGTGACGGAAAAGAAATTGCTTCCGCTCACAGACCTTTCATCAGCGTCAACGATGGCTTCGTACGAATTTGAGCCTTCAGCGGAAGCGATTCTTGAAACGCTTCTTCCGCAATACGCGGAAAGCCTCATCTACGGAGCAGTGCTTGATGGAAAAGCGAGCGAACATGCTTCCAGTATGACAGCGATGAAGACTGCAACGGATAATGCATCAGAATTGATTGATTCGTTAACTCTTTCATTCAACCGTGCACGCCAAGCGGCAATTACGCAAGAGATCACAGAGATCGTCGGCGGAGTCGCGGCATTAGAATAAGCACGTACTGAACGGTAAAAGTAAGACAGGAGGGAAAAGCATGAGTAAAGGACATATCCTTCAAGTTATGGGTCCGGTTGTTGACGTTAAATTTGAAAACGGCCAGCTTCCAGAGATCTACAACGCATTGAAGGTACAAATTGACCGTCCGAACGAACAACCTGTAACGTTGACGCTTGAAGTTGCGCTCCACCTTGGAGACGACTCAGTACGTACAATTGCGATGTCATCTACTGATGGCCTTAAACGCGGTACTGAAGTTGAAGACACAGGCACAGCGATTTCAGTTCCAGTTGGTGAAGTAACTCTTGGACGCGTATTTAACGTCTTAGGAGATGTAATTGACCTTGGTGAGGAGATCCCGTCTTCTGAACGACGCGACCCAATTCACCGTGAAGCTCCAAAATTCGAAAGTCTTTCAACAGAAGTTGAAATTCTTGAAACAGGTATTAAAGTTGTTGACTTGCTTGCACCATATATTAAAGGTGGTAAAATCGGCCTCTTCGGTGGTGCGGGTGTAGGGAAAACAGTTCTAATTCAAGAATTGATCAACAACATCGCTCAAGAACACGGTGGTATTTCCGTATTCGCAGGCGTTGGAGAACGTACACGTGAAGGGAACGACTTGTTCCACGAAATGACGGACTCCGGCGTTATCAATAAAACAGCAATGGTATTCGGTCAAATGAACGAGCCTCCTGGTGCACGTATGCGTGTTGCACTTACAGGACTTACAATGGCGGAATACTTCCGTGACGAACAAGGCGCGGACGTACTTCTGTTCATCGACAATATCTTCCGCTTTACACAAGCAGGTTCTGAGGTATCGGCACTACTTGGCCGTATGCCGTCTGCGGTTGGTTACCAACCGACACTTGCTACTGAGATGGGGCAGCTTCAAGAGCGTATCACATCTACAAACGTTGGTTCTGTAACATCAATCCAAGCGATATACGTACCTGCCGATGACTACACTGACCCGGCACCAGCTACGACATTCGCTCACTTGGATGCAACAACGAACCTTGAGCGTAAACTATCTGAAATGGGTATCTACCCTGCGGTTGACCCACTTGCATCTACTTCACGCGCACTTAGCCCTGAAATCGTCGGCGAAGAGCACTATGACGTAGCACGTCAAGTACAAACAACTTTGCAGCGTTACCGTGAACTTCAAGATATTATCGCAATCCTTGGTATGGACGAATTAAGTGAAGATGACAAGTTAGTCGTAGGACGCGCTCGTCGTATTCAATTCTTCTTATCACAAAACTTCCACGTTGCCGAGCAATTTACAGGTCAACCAGGTTCATACGTACCGGTTGCTGAAACGGTTAAAGGCTTCAAGGAAATTTTGGAAGGCCGTTACGATCACCTTCCAGAAGATGCATTCCGCCTAGTCGGACGCATCGAAGAAGTGGTTGAAAAAGCGAAAAGCATGGGTGTAGAGGTCTAACAGTATTGTGGATCGAATTGGTTAGCCTTTGCCAAAGGACGCGGCATAATTTGGCTAACTTCCCTACTTCTGTTGTATGGTAAGAGGGGACAAAGGGACCCTACTTATCAGTGCCGAGGCATAATTGATTAAAGGGACCAGGAGGAAAAATCATGCAGACCATTAAAGTCAATATCGTCACTCCCGACGGCCCTGTTAGTGAAACTGAAGCGGATATGGTCATTGCGGCCACAGAAACCGGCGAAATCGGGATCCTTCCCGGTCATATCGCAATGGTTGCACCCCTTCAGATCGGTGCACTCCGCCTAAAAAAAGGAAGTTCGACTGAAAATGTCGCCGTCCATGGCGGGTTCATCGAAGTTCGTCCGGATGTTGTCACCGTTTTGGCACAACATGCAGAAATGGCTTCCAATATCGATATCGAACGCGCTAAGCGTGCGGCTAAACGTGCGGAAGAAGCACTACGGGCAAAAACGGATAAACTTGAGGCGCAATTGGTGGAACTTGATTTAAAACGTGCCATGAACCGCATCAAAGTTTATGAGATGAAATAAACTGTGACTAACCGGCGGGCAGAGGGAACTATTTCTTCTGTCCGCCTTTTTATCCGTACATACATTCGATATGTAGGAGGTAATCAATTTGAGTGATATGTTCTTATATAATCCATTGTTAGCAATCTTTTCCCATATTTTTTTCATTGGGATATCCTTCTATGCATTACAAGCGATTATGCCAGAAAAAATCATAAAAAAACACCGTGTTTTCCAGGCGCAATTACTTTTCATTTTATTGAGTTTTGCGATCGGTTCTTCTGTATCAAATTTCTTTTTAAACATATCCTATTGGGCAGGAAGGCTTCCAATTTTTTTTAGCTGACTGGTTTGCTGTAGAAAAAAACGGGTAAAAATTAGTAGTTGCGACGGAATCATTCATTCCATGTTATCGCCGCGTGTATGAATACGCGCATGCACGGGGCGATGGCATGAAAAATGATTATGTGACCAATCTTCAAGGAATTTACATAGTACAGAGGTCTTTCATGTCTCAACATAGCGAGAGCACAAATTGGGAAAGGGCTACATATTATAGACTATCTTGTAGATAGAGGGAAAATGGCTCTGTAGTAACTTGTCTAATCATGTAGAGCATTGTAGAATAGTATGTGTTTTTACGCTTTCATTATGAGTAAATTTTTCTGTACAATGGAACTAAGAAAAGTGCAGAAATAATCGTTGAAAACGGAGAATAAAAAATTGAGGGAATCGCTGGCATAGGGGTACTGTCAGTGTCCCACGAAGTTTCGTTCTATCGTATAATAATGGCAAATGGATAAAATGACAATTGAGTATAACTTAGAGTCGGAGGGGCTTTTTGTGGACAAAATCATTATAAACGGTGGACGCGCGCTTCATGGAAGTGTGCGTGTGGAAGGGGCTAAAAATGCCGTCCTGCCCATTTTAGCTGCCGCGCTTCTTGCAACTGAAGGGCCGAACATCATTCGTGATGTACCGAACCTTTCGGACGTCAAGACGATCAACGAAGTGGTAAAAAGCTTAAACGCCAAAGTCGAATATGATGCAAACAAAGGTCAAGTGATTATCGATTCTACTGAGCAGCTAAAAAGCGAAGCTCAGTTTGAATATGTTCGAAAAATGAGGGCATCCATTTTAGTAATGGGGCCGCTTTTGGCTCGGAATGGTTTTGCCCGGGTCGCATTACCAGGCGGTTGTGCAATCGGATCTCGACCAATCGACCAGCATTTAAAAGGCTTCGAAGCAATGGGTGCCGAAATTACATTTGGACACGGACATGTCGAAGCGAAAGCGCCAAACGGGTTAAAGGGAACGAAGATTTATCTGGACTTCCCGAGTGTCGGTGCAACCGAAAACATTATGACAGCTGCCGCATTGGCTGATGGAACGACAATCATCGAAAATGCAGCGAAAGAACCGGAAATTGTAGATCTTGCTAACTTTATTAACGAAATGGGCGGGAAGGTGGTCGGTGCAGGTACCGATGCAATCCGTGTTGAAGGTGTCAAACAACTGCACGGTACGATTCACCACATCATCCCGGATCGAATTGAAACCGGTACATTCATGGTAGCAGCTGCGATTACAGGCGGAGATGTTGTAATTGAAAACGCGGTACCTGAACATAATGCAGCACTCATTTCAAAATTAGGCGAAATGGGCGTCAACATTATTGAATTGGATGAAGGCATCCGAATCCAGGCGAACTATCCATTAAAAGCGGTTGACCTAAAAACGATGCCGCATCCGGGTTTCCCGACAGACATGCAATCTCAAATGATGGCGCTTATGCTGACCGCAACCGGAACAGGCGTACTAACCGAAACAGTATTCGAAAACCGTTTCATGCACGTCGAAGAATTCCGCCGCATGAATGCCAACGTTAAGATAGAAGGACGCTCCGTCATCATTTCGGGTCCGTCCAAACTGCAAGGCGCAGAAGTCGCAGCAACCGACCTCCGCGCAGCAGCAGCGCTGATCTTAGCAGGTCTTTCTGCAGAAGGCGTCACACGTGTAACCGAACTCGACCACTTAGATAGAGGTTACGTCGACTTCCATAAAAAACTAAAAGCATTAGGAGCCGACATTGAACGCGTTTCAACAGAAGAAACAAAAAAACAAACAGAGAAGCAACACGCATAACGTATTCATCACATACCTTATCCGAAGCTTCAAGACTGTCCACGCCCGGACAGTCTTTTTTGTTGTGAATCAAATACCGTTGCTCCCCAGACGTATGACTCACGTGCCATGGGCTAAGAATAGTGCGAAACGCTGTGTAGAAACGCCCAATACTTTTGAACTGCGTTTAATTGCTATGGATTACGCATAACTAAAGCAGCTTACATAATGATTGCTAGATGCATGTGGATCGTAGCAAACGTATAAAACCGTGAAATAAACGCATATTTGTTTTTGAATACGTATTAAGTAGATCAACGTTACATAATCCGCAAAACGAAAACATGAAAAATATTCATTTGGCAAAAGCATGTACCATGCCAAATCAATCTCTTTCCAATTAGCAGATCCTCACGGTTATAGCATCCACAGCCAATGTAACTCGCCCACATCACAAATATCTTGTCCATAGCATGCGTAATCTGTTCACAGGCGCATAAACAGCTTTAGAATACGCAAAACGCTGTAGAATGGCGCATAAACAGCTTACGCAACGCATAACGCTCATCATACGCTCATAACTCGCTCCCGCGCCCTCATAACTGTCACTAATCGCCGCACAAAGCTCTCTCATACGAACGCATAACCAGCCCCGGTCACCGGACCACTTCCGCAAATCAAGCCAAAACCATACACCTACAAAATCTACCTGCAATCGCAAACTCACAACAGACGATAATTTTCCATGAATGAATCAATCATTTCATTCATATATTCAAATATGGACAAACTACTAGCCGTTTTATTCATCATTCTACTTTTTTTCATCCCAATTACATTGAAAAAGACTTTTGTAGACGAGAAAGCAGTAAAAGAGGCAGAGGAACCATGTACCGTCTTCATTACCGTTGAGGGAGAAGAGCAGCCGATCCCGCTTGAAGAATACGTCTTAGGCGTTGTAGCCGGAGAGATGCCGGTTTCTTTCCATGAGGAAGCGTTGAAAGCACAGGCAATTGCTGCTCGCACGTATGCACTTCAGACAACGGATCATGGCAAAAAACCGATCGCTGCCACTGTGGCCGCTCAAGTGTATAAAACGAAGGCGGAGCGCAAAAAAAGATGGGGAAAGGAGTATAAGCGCAACGAACGCAAATTGCGTAAAATCGTAGAAGCAACAAATGGACAAACAATCGTATATGGAGAAGAAATGATCACAGCAATGTTTTTTTCCACATCGAATGGCAAGACTGAGACTGCACAGAACTACAGTGGCAATTCGATCCCTTATTTACAAAGTGTTGAGAGCCCTGATGAGGAAATAGTGGAAGCGACTGTCGAACGGCAAATTGAACTCCCAATCCAAAAATGGAACGAAGCGCTCAATATAAATTGGAATGCAGAGCATTTCAAAAGTTTGAAGTTAGTTCGGAACCAGACAGGACGGGTACAAAAAGTCATTTCCACAAACTTTGAAATGTCGGGTCGGGAAATGCGGGAAGCATTAGGTCTTGCTTCAACGGATTTTGATATTGCATATGATGTAACAAACAAAATTGTCATCATCTCAACAAAAGGATATGGACATGGTGTAGGGATGAGCCAATACGGAGCAGAAGCGTTTGCTCAGAAAGGATGGAACGCGGAAAACATCTTAACCTACTATTATTCCGGCACAAAAATAAAAAAGTTTCAACTTAATGAATCTGAATGTTTAAAAACGTCCTCACTTGCAAACAATAGCAATTGAGGTGATGACAATGCGAGAAGAAAAACCGAAATCTCCTTCTCAGAAGAATAAGAGTCCAAAGAAGAATAGATGGCTCTGGCCTGCTATCTATTCGGGCATTGCTATTGTATTTGTCGGCATGATTTGGGGCTACAATGCCTTCGTACAAAAAGATAAGAACGAAACTGCCGACGTTACAGATGCAAATGAGCAGCCGATTGTAGAAACAAATGCATCATCCGAAGTACTCAAATACCCTTTCAGCGAAGATCTTTTTGAAAATGTGGCAATTTTACAAGAGTACTATGATGCAGAAGCAGATGAAGATATGCGTGAGAGCGCACTATTAGTCTTCAATCAAACCTATTTGACGAACAAAGGCTTATCGATTTCGGTGGATGGCCAACCATTTGAAGTCGTCGCAGCGTTGAGCGGAACAGTAGAAGAAGTTGTTATTGATGAATTCCGAGGTAGCGAAGTGACCATCTCACACGCTGATGGAATGACAACAATCTATGGCTCACTTACTGGTATTTTAGTAAAAGAAGGCGATCAAGTCCTTCAAGGGGACCCGATCGGCACTGCAACAAGCAACGAATGGAACGCTAAAGCTGGTACACACTTACATTTCCAAGTGCTGCAAGACGGTGTTCCAATCAACCCGCGCTCATTATTAGCTTTTTAAAATCAAGCCATTCCGGCAAACGGAGTGGCTTTTTTCTTTATCCGAACGGGACAGTTAAACCTGATCCTATTAAATGCAGTTCACAGTCTTACCCCGATAAGCATAATCATGCCCTCCATCGCATACGATAAATGAAGAAACGGAGCTGACAGGGAAAGGAAGAGGGCGTGCACGAGCAAATTCGGAGGCGATGCGTGCGCCTCGGCAAAATGTTGCTGGACACAGGACTTACCGTACGGGCGCTGGCGAAAGCTACGGGCTACTCAAAAAGCACGGTCCACAAAGATTTGACGGAACGTTTACCGAATGTCGATGTGGAATTATCTGAAGAAGTCGCCAAAATCTTAGCCTATCATAAGTCTGTCAGACATTTAAGAGGCGGTGAAGCAACACGTATGAAATGGATGAATGAAAATAAGAAAACGAGCAATACGTAACGGAAACAGACGGGGACGTGACCCAACCTATCGACAATAGGGAGCGGGTGGACCCTGTCTTTTCGCTAGTCTGCAAATGGGACCTCGAAAAACTCCTCACAAAGTTTAATGAAAATACCCATGTCTTTTATAATGGAAATATAAAGTCTTAGGAAATACAATAGATAAAAACTACAAATGTATAAAATTACATGTAAAAATATTCCATAATGTAATCTATCCAACCCATCTTTTTTTGAATAAAAAAATGCTAAATTCCGGAATTATCATATGTTCAACAATACGTGGTTATGCTACAATATAACCTAGTAGAATAGACTGACATAAGTATGTTTATTGAAGATGCTGGAAGGGGAAGCGGGATTGATGTTTGCAAAAGATATCGGGATCGACTTAGGTACGGCTAATGTATTGATCCATGTGAAAGGGAAAGGCATTGTGCTGGATGAACCAGCTGTTGTTGCAATAGACAAGCAGTCGAACAAAGTGTTGGCTGTTGGTGAAGAAGCAAGTAAAATGGTAGGAAGAACACCGGGAAATATCATCGCCATCAGACCGATGAAGGATGGTGTTATCGCGGATTTTGATGTGACCGAAGCGATGCTGCGTCATTTTATCAATAAGCTGAACGTCAAAGGTTTTTTATCGAAACCACGCATTTTAGTTTGCTGTCCGACCAATATTACGAGTGTAGAGCAAAAAGCGATTCAAGATGCTGCCGAAAAATCCGGAGGTAAAAAAGTATACTTGGAAGAAGAGCCGAAAGTGGCCGCGATCGGTGCAGGAATGGATATTTTCCAGCCAAGCGGCAATATGGTGATCGACATAGGTGGCGGAACGACTGACATTGCAGTTCTTTCCATGGGAGACATCGTTACTTCTGAATCCATAAAAGCAGCTGGCGATATGTTTGATAATGATATTATACAATACATTAAAAAGCAATATAAACTGCTGATAGGCGAAAGGACGGCCGAAGCGATCAAAGTGAGCATCGGAACTGTATTTGAGGGTGCCAAAAATGAACAGATGGACATTCGGGGGCGCGATATGGTGACCGGATTGCCGCGAACAATTACGATCCGTTCTGCTGAAGTGAATGAGGCTTTGAAAGAATCAGTCGGATTAATTTTGCACTCATCGAAAAACGTGCTTGAAAAAACACCGCCGGAATTATCTGCGGATATTATCGACCGAGGCATTTTCCTAACTGGAGGAGGCGCGCTCTTGCATGGAATTGACCAATTGCTTGCAGAAGAATTGAAAGTTCCGGTTTTCGTATCAGAAAACCCACTAAGTTGCGTTGCAGTCGGCACAGGAATTTTATTGGAAAATATCGATAAAGTATCTCGTTACTAATAATGGTATGGCTCATATATGAAGGAGGCGGACAGTTATGTTCCGTGGTTTTTATACAGTTGGCTCAGGCATGATTGCCCAACAGCGAAGAACTGAGCTGTTAGCTAACAATTTGGCAAATGCAAATACACCAGGTTTTAAAGCCGATCAATCTACAATTAGGTCATTTCCAGAAATGTACATGTCCAGTTTGAATGCTAACCGCATTCCGACTGAAAAAGGGTTGAATTTGAAAGGTTTGTCCCCTGTTGGAGAGCTATCGACAGGCGTTTATATGCAGGAGACGCTGCCGCTTTTCACTCAAGGCCAATTGCGTGAAACGGGCTTGACGACGGATATTGCGCTCGTGGATGGCGTACTGCCGATCAATGAAGAAACTGGACTGCCCGGAGCTGTCTTTTATAGGCTTGAAAACGGCAATGGCAATGAATATTACACGAAAAACGGCAATTTCATGCTCAATCCTGAAGGCTATTTAACAAATCCGACAGGGCAATATGTCTTAAGTGCAAATGGGCAAAGAATTCAGCTTCAAAATGACGATTTCCAAGTGACTAGCGAAGGAGTCATTATGGATGGCGGTACAGCTGTTGCAACATTAGGTGTTGCATTTGCGGCGCAGCCTGAAACTTTATCAAAAACGGGCAATGGGCTCTTTGCGAGTGAAGATGGCAATCTGCCGAACGCAGCTGTCACGAACGGTGTAAGCTTTTCATTCCAGCAAGGCTATATAGAGGGCTCAAATGTCGATTCAGCTCGCGCAATGACGGACATGCTCTCTGCATACCGCGCATTTGAAGCGAACCAGAAAATTTTGCAAGCCTATGACCGCAGTATGGAAAAAGCGGTGAATGAAATCGGACGGGTCAACGGATAACGTGAAATCGGAAAGGAACCGTGGTCGATCATGATACGAACGATGACAACTGCTGTAAACACAATGAACCAATTACAGCATCAAATTGATATAATAGGGAATAACTTATCGAATTCATCTACCAATGGCTATAAAGCGACGGGTGCAAGCTTTCACGAAATGCTTTATCAGCAATTCGACAATGACAAGGCGGATACGGCGAATCGCCAGTCTCCAGCAGGCATCCGCTATGGCGTTGGGGCGATGTTAGGTGCTACTCAGATGAATTGGAAAGTTGGTTCTTTGCAAATGACGGGCCGTGAATTGGATTTTGCGTTAACAGAGCCGAAGCAATATTTTACACTGATCATGCCTGGGGCTGATGGTGACCAGACGGTGTATACACGCCAAGGGAACTTTTATGTATCTCCAGTAGAAGGCGGACAGCTCATGCTTGTAAACGGCGATGGATACCCAGTAGCGGATAGCCAAGGATTGCCGATCACGTTTGCAGACAACGTGAAAAACTATAGCATGCTGCCGAACGGAACGCTTGAAGTTACTCATGATGACGGTGCGGTAGATCGCATTCAAATGGGCGTCGCAACATTTGAGCGTCCGAATTTAATGTCTCGCCTATCAGCTACACTATTCGGTTTACCGGAAAATATGGCGGAGCTTGGCTTGACGGCGAATGACATATTGACTGAGATGGTAGGCGCAAACCGAAGTCAGATCGGAATGGAAAACCAAAAATTGGAGTCTTCCAACGTCAACTATGAAAAAGAAATGACCGATCTCATTAACGTGCAACGTTCTTACCAATTTAACGCCCGGTCAGTGACACTTGCGGATCAAATGTTAGGATTAATTAACAACATCCGATAAATCCGCAGTAGGGAGATTTTAATATGATAGATGAAAAGCGAAACAACCCGCAAAGGGAACAGAATAAGCAGACAGATGCATCGACGGGAGTGATCGCTTCTCGCGCAGAACGCAATCAAAAACGTAAAACAGCGGTTGAAGAAGCGTCTGACACTAAAAAGCGAATATGGGTGCAAATCCGTTTAATTCCAATTTGGCTTCGTGTCCTGCTCGTCCTTTTGCTATTGTCTACAGCAGCTGTCGTCGGCGCTATGATTGGCTACGGCTATATAGGAGACGGCCAGCCGTCTGACGTTTTGAAAAAAGAGACTTGGGTGCACATACTTGACATCATCAATGGGAAAGAGTCGTAACTGGCTCTTTCGTTTTCATTTTTCACTAAAAATAACAAGAGAGGGGAATGGACATGCTAACAGCAGAAGAAATCAAAAAAATCATACCGCATCGCTATCCTTTTTTATTGGTCGATCGCATAACGGAAATTGAAGAGGGAACAAGAGCGGTAGGCTTGAAAAATGTAACAGTTAATGAAGAGTTTTTCAACGGCCATTTTCCGGGTTATCCCGTTATGCCGGGTGTTTTGATTGTTGAAGCACTTGCACAAGTCGGAGCAGTCGCTCTCCTCAAAAAAGAGGAAAATAAAGGGATGATCGGTTTGCTTGCAGGTGTCGATAATTGTCGATTCAAGCGTCAAGTAATCCCTGGCGATACTTTGAAATTAGAAGTGGAAATTACAAGAATGCGCGGCAAAATTGGCAAAGGGAAAGCAGTTGCGACAGTAGAAGGGGAAGTCGCTTGCGAAACAGAAATTACATTTGCACTATCTCCAGGTGGAGATAACGCAAATTAATTTGCGTATATGTCGAATTTTAGCTACAATGGAATGTGCAGTGGACACCTATAAAAGGTGGACGAAAAGCACTGCATCTTTCGTGAACTACACTACCTATATCGGCAATGTACGCTTATAGTGGGAGGTACCAAAAAGTCATGTTCAAAGATCTTTCTCCAAATATAAAAAGCAGTATTACACGTTCTATCACACAAACTTTCGAGCAATATATGAGCAGCATTGGATGGAGCGAAGAAAGATACAGCATTGAGGATTTCATTAACACCTGGCGCGAATATATTACGACGAAAGCACTATGGTATTCAAAAATTCCGGACTCCATGAAAAATGATCCGAAATTCCATGAAGACCTCGCCCAGCGAATTAATGAAATCATCCACCGCATCTTAAGCGAACCGCCGTCCGACGAGCAAATCGCTTCTATCCAAATGATGCAGGAACAACTAGATACTCACTACAGCTACGATTGTAAAGCAGAAGCGGTCTACGTTGAATCGCTTTTAAAAGAACGGGTCGAACAACAATAAAATATTCATGGATAGTTCCCTCTTTTTGTGCCAACCTACAAGTATCATACGGATTTGTATGATATACGGCTTGTGGAAAGGAGGGAATTTTTCATGTTCAAAAAAGCGATCCCGCTCGTCTTAGTATCCGGAATTGTTCTAACGGGTTGTGCCAACAACAATAACGATGATGGTCTTCCAAACAATAACGAAACCCCAATGGAAGACTTGAACGACCGTGCGCGTGACCTCACCCCAAGGGTCAACAACGGTGCCGGCTCTGACTTAGACGGCATCAACAATGGTCGTGACCAAAACATCAACAATACAAGTGATGGTATCATCAACAACGATAGAGACGGCCTCAATGGCGGCGGACTCAATGGGAACGACAATGACATCCGTAATGGAAACATGAACGGTGACAATACAACGGCTCCCAATCAAGAAATCATCACAGATGACAACACGACTACGCCAAATAACGACATGAACAACAACCGCAAAAGAAATAACAACAACAGCAACAACAACCGCTAACCGCAAGCCGTGAGAAAAACCGCCTTTTTTGGCGGTTTTTCTTGTATAAAACGCATAAATAGTTCTGAATGCGCATAACTCTTATTTGCCCCGTATAAACAGCACTAACTACGCATAAATTTTACAGAAAAAGCATAAAGTCACCTCTGCCCACATAATTAGCTACGTTCTGCGCATAAAGTGATCTATGCACTCAAATTGCTTATTCGCTTTGAGTGACCTGTCTACGTAGTAACACGAATAAAAATTTAGCGCATACAACTGATCTCCATGCAAAACGTTACCGCTCTACGCATTAAGCCCAATTACTACGCGAAACTGCCTCACCGCCATATAATTCCTAACCTCCATCAGCCAAACAAAAAAAGCCGCAATCTACGGCTTTCACAAACTTTCCTGTTCTGTTTCTCTTTCTTTTTTCAAACGAGGGCGTGATCGCATATCATGCTCGAAACGTTGCAGTAACTCATCCCCGCTTAATCCTTCGGTCAACAGTTCTTCTAATAAATGCTCTGCATATTGTGAACGTGCACGCTTCAATCGTCCTTTAAGTAGAACGGAAATGTGGTCTCCAATCCGTTCTACCGCATCTACGGCGACGAGGAATCCGGCAGGCTCATTTTCCGGATAGGAGATGACGACGCGTGCATCTAAAACTTCCTTTGATGCTTTCCATTCTTCAAAAATTTGCTGGTGCTTTTGTTCAATAAATAATTCAAGAATCCACATGCGGTGACTATTTTCTTGGTTAATAATAATGCCATCAACCAACGGAAAGTTATTGATTTTATCATCAACCAATATTCCGACGGATATCATTTTAAATGTTTTCAAAGGCGCCACCCCGCTCGATTTTTACCTAATTATAACATATAAGAGGAAAATAATTTGGATTATATACTAAAGTCGAATTATCTCAGAATGTGAACAATTTGCAAACCTTAATTTGTCAGTGGTTTACAAAAATATGCAGGTAAATTATGGAATGAAAAATTCGCTTTTGATTCACAAAACACCTGCAAAATCCATTTTTCCTCATTTGCATGAAAAAAAGCCCTTCCTGTATGATACGGATAATCTATAAAGAAAGGAGGGGAAACGTTGAATCAAGTTGCACTTGTCGGTCGCATTACAAAGGACCCCATTTTACGGAGGCTGTCCGAAGGAAGATTGCAGACTAGCTTTGTCTTAGCTGTCGATCGCAAATTCAAAAATCAGCAAGGGGAAGTGGATGCTGATTTCATCCTATGCACAACTTGGGGGAAAGTGGCTGAAAACACAGCGAAACATTGTGGCAAAGGCTCACTCATAGGAGTAGGGGGAAGAATTCAGTCAAGAACCTATGAAAGAGAAGACAAAAGCCGTGTTTTCGTAACGGAAGTAATCGGGGAAGAAATCCGCTTCTTATCTACAAAACGAAGAACAAATGATAATTTGTATGGGGAAGTGCCCATCGTGCAACAAAAGGAGGGCAGTGAAAAGGGCGGGCGAAATGTAGATCACCAAAACATCCAATCGAATTTTCACACGCCAAGCAATGAAGAAGAAGGTCTCCCTATATTTTGATTCAACATACATAGCGGAGACCGTCGAACTTCAAAGAAAGGTGGATAGAAATCGGAAAGACCGTAACGTGAAAACAAAACATATCTAAGAGAAGAGTAGGGTAAGAGATGAAACGTTCATACGGGGGTATTGTTCGTTTCATAGACAAAAATGCAAATGGGACAAAATGATCCAGCCAAAAAAATTGCGGCGGAGACCGCATTTCCGCCGCAATCGTAAAAAAGGAGTGAAAGGAATGTTGGAACGCAATAAAGAGATGATTAGGATGGAACTTCAAATCGGCCAGTTAATTCGTATCGTCGCCACGATGAACGAGCGAATAAAAGAATTGGAAGACCTTGAAAAAAGCAGGAAAGTTGTATCCCTACATAGATTAAGAAGCCCTGAAAAACAGTTCTCCTCAACGTTCAAATGATAGCAAATCATCCAATTCATCATCTGACAGCTCAGTTAGCCATTGGCTCGAATGAATCAACTCAGCGGAAAGCGCGGATTTTTCTTCAAGCATTTTATCGATCTTCTCCTCAATCGTGCCGACCGTTACAAACTTATGCACATGGACAAATTTTGTCTGGCCGATACGATATGCTCGGTCTGTTGCCTGATTTTCGACAGCGGGATTCCACCAACGATCCGCATGCAATACATGATTTGCACCGGTTAAGTTCAATCCCGTTCCTCCAGCTTTCAACGATAGGATGAACACCGGAAACTCGCCTGTTTGGAATGCTTCCACAAGATAATCTCTCTGTCCTTTCGGCATACTGCCAGACAGAAATGGACCATCGATTCCGTGCAATTCCGATAAGCATTGCCGGATCAATTGTCCCATACCGATATACTGAGTAAAAATCAAACATTTTTCGCCATTCGCAGCAATTTCGGCGGCCATCGACACGATTCTTTCCAATTTGATGGAACGGGTAAGCATTTCGCTTGCAGGTGCATTAGGTTCCTTCAAAAACAAAGCAGGATGATTGCACAATTGCTTCAGCCGGCTCAACATTTTTAAGATCAAGCCTTTACGCTCAAATGGAGTTAAATCATTCATTTTGAATTTCGTGTCTTCAATATAGCTTTCATAAAGTGCAGCCTGTTCAGTCGTTAACGGACAGTACTCATTTTGCTCTAACTTTTTCGGCAAATTCAATTGAAGTTCCGGATCATCTTTCGTTCGCCGCAAAAGAAACGGTTTGATTTTCGAACGAAGCTTCCGTTTATGCAGTTCGGAATCATCCCGCTCAATTGGAATAATGTAATCTTCCGTAAACGCGCGGAAACTGCCGAAATACCCTTTATGAATAAAATCAAAGATCGCCCACAACTCGGAAAGCCTATTTTCAATAGGAGTTCCAGTCAAAGCAATTTGATGTTCTCCGCGCAGCTTGCGAATTGCACGTGACTGCTTCGTCTGCATGTTCTTTATGTTTTGTGCTTCGTCGAGCGTGATGCTGTTAAAATACGTTTCCTTTAGCATATCGCCGTCTTGCGTCGCTGTTCCATAGGTCGTCAAAATGACAGCGGGACGCTGTTGTTCAATCATAGCTTTGAAGTCATCATCCTTTGCGCGGGAAGGTCCATAATGCGTATGAACTGATAATGACGGTGCAAAACGGTTAATTTCTTTTTGCCAGTTCCCTAAAACACTCGTAGGGCAAATGATCAAAGAAGGTCGGTCGATTTCCTCAGAAGAATGAATATGCAATAAATAGGAGATGAGTTGGATAGTTTTCCCCAATCCCATATCATCCGCCAAGCATGCGCCAAATCCATTTTCTCGCATGAAAACGAGCCAATCATACCCTTCAACTTGATAAGGCCGAAGTTCAGCATTTAATTGCTTAGGGATACCTGCCGACGGAAGCCCCTTTTTATTGGAAATCAAATCGACATATTCGCGCAATGACTGCTGCATCGTAAATGAAAGCAATGGATCCGTATCCACATCAGACTCATCCTCGATCGGAACAATCTCTTCAGGGATTTCCTGGAACAGCAAATCCATTACCGTCCATTCGCCTGAATCGGCTTGTTCCATCAGTTCTCGAATTCGTTTCAGCCATTCGGGGTCAATATGAAACCAGTCATCACCCGATCGTATATATTCTCGATTTTCATCGACCATGCGCTGAAAAGTGTCTCGATCGATTTCCTGTCCTGACAACGAGAAACTCCAATCAAATGAAAGTACTTCATTCAAACCAGCTGCAGATCGATACGATTGTACACTTGCACTCGTTTTCACTCGCATTTTCGTTTCAGTGACCGACTTCAGCCATGCAGGTAAAATGACGGGGAAGCCGAACGACTGAAAAATAGGAAGGTCTTCTTGAATGAACATCCGAACTTCAGGATCTGACATCCTTACAGAGAGAAAACGGTTTTCATCCGTTACCGAAACAGATTGCAAAAAGGATGCCATTTCAGATTGTCTGCTTTGGATGTCTTCCGAGAATTCTTTCCATTTTGCAGGCAGCGCATCTGCGATAGGCGCATTTTGCTTTCGGACTGCAGGCGTCCAATGAGCGCCACGTCCACTGACGACAACCGTCTCTAAAAGCCAGTCGCTATCCTCCATTGGCTCGGTTAAGCGGAAGGCAACTTGGACGGGAAGCGCAGAAGACTCGCCTTCATTTGGCCAGCCGTATTTGCGTAAATGCGGCAACAACATAGGCAATTGATCCATTCGCATATTCGAAGCGATAAGTTTATCTCTTACAGCATCGTGTAAAATTGTTGCCGATAAATCGGAAATTCCAATTTTATCAACGTCAAAAACAATCATTCCGTCCTGCAGTTCAGCGTATTGCCAAAAATTAGGTTCTTTCCAAATGCGGCCGGCCTCCTGTAAAGCTGCTATATGCGCTTTGTCATCGGCCGATTGTCCGTCGTAGGAAACAAAAGGATGCTGTTTTCCCGTTATGACTTGCAACAAATCATATGAGGATAAATAAACAAATTGCTCATCTTTTTCCGTTAGGAGCCCGTATAAAGATTGTTCATCATTGTAAAAAAGAAACGAAGACAATTTTTCGGGAGATACGGCTTTCATAGAAGGCTCAGTTGCGGATACTTTATATCGTCCGTCATCGATGCGCTCCATCGAGAGATAGAAAAGAAGGTGAATTGTATTTGTTTTATTCATAAATGCAAATTGCTCCTTTCCATTTCTTCCGATAGCGCGCGCAGACGGCGATGTTCATTTCGAATCGTATCGACATAGCAGTTCCAAAAATCTATTTTTCCGCTTCTTTTCGAACAGCTTTTCATCGTTTTGAAAATCTTAACGGCTCTTCGATAGCCATGGCGATTCTTTTCCGCAATATAGCCCATTGCAAAATTATGCAACAACGGCAGCACAGCAGCAGGGGCTTCTAAAGCTGCCATCTTGAGCGCATCCATTTCCATCGAATCATAGGAAACGTTGTAGCGATGCATTAGCGCTGCCCAATCTGCATAACGGCCATGTTCAACTAAGAAATCCGCATACGTATCGAGACCATCTTTACCGAACATCATGAACAGAGATTCCCGCTGTTCTTCCGGAAAATCAGAATCCTCAAGCAAGCCATCAAAATGCCGGATGAAGTAGGAGCGATCATGCTTGGAAAGCTGCTCATAATATTCTTCAATGTGTGGGAGAATACGCGACAGCAAAATGGAAAGTGCTTTGTATTCCTCTAATTCTGCAGCTTTTTCAGAGAGCTTCATCCAATGCCCAATTCTTTTGTCGTCCATTTGTTCAACCATATCGGACAATGCTTCAACATCTCCGGACAATAAATGGAACAGAGCGGCAAAAAACTTGGCATCCGGTTCATTTTCCGACATCAATCCAGAAAGTTCTTTCTCACGTGTGGCCTTTTCTTTAAATAAGGATGTCCAAAAGATTTCGTAAAGATAGAATCGATCTTCAAAAAGTCCTTCATGCTGAAGGACGAAACGTCGCACACTTGTTTTTAATTGCGTATAAAACACATCTGTCTCAAACAACCTATGTTTTGAGCCTAATAGATTCGCCTGATCTTGAATTTTCGCCAGCTGCTCATTGACCCACATGCGAATTTGCCAATGACGATAGGAAAAGTTGCCTGCAGATGCTTCGATGTAATGGTGAGCATACTGCCACCCAGCATCCAATAGATGGAGACGGTAAAACAAATCGAACAAAGGCTTCCATTCCCATTCAAACGGCGAGAGGGATGCTGCTTTCTCATCCAATAATGAAGCTTCATGGACAAAAATATGAGGATTTTCATTGACATCGATATTCGATAAAGGAGCGGTTAGCTTGGCGAGTGAACGGTTCCAAGCTTCCGGTGTCCGCTCTGGCATAGTAAGACTCATTTGCCCTGAATCGATTTGCTGCCATTGATGGTTCCAATCGATTAATGAGTGGAATTGAGAATATAAATGTAGAACGACCGCCATTTTATGAATGCACCAGTTCGGCTCATTGCATGTACACGCAGTTTTCATCGTATGAAACGACAGTTCAACTGTTTCTGGCTGCATGCCGGAAATTTGGGCCTCCAATCGATTTTCGGATGAAGAAAGAGCATATTCCGTAACGGCTCCTAACCTGACAATCGAAAGGGCTTTTCTAATTTCCATCGCTTCCTTAGGAACATCCGACCGAAATGAGTTCTGTATATCATCTATAAAGTCACTGATCTGTTCTTCATACAAATAAGAAATGCGTTCTACTCTCATGTCGCGAATCACTCCCTAACAGTACATATAGCCCGGTGCTGTTCGGACTTTTATCTTAAATAGTACATCTGTACAAAACCTTTAGCAGCTGAAGAAGCCCACAATGCATGAAAGCGGGCAAACAGATATTCAAGATCTACATTCCTTCTATTATATACGTTTCAGGCGGTGACCGTAAATGAATTCAATCCACACCATTGCCTTCCGTCTGTTATTGAAACAAATCAAATAGCGATTTAAAAGCATTCAGTAATTTTGTTCGATCTTTTTCATTCATATTTGCTGTAATTGCAACCAGTTCCTTAGCTCAGCGTTTTCTTCGAACAGCTTACGGTGGCGGTCAATCAAGTTTTCCATATTCCTTTCCAGCAGCGCACTCGTCCGGTCTTGTTGAGAACCGTTCACAGACCTCACAGAATTTAGTGGTTTTCCTAATACCATATAGCAAGGAAGTAATCATTCGGAATATCGCTTCATAACAGGCAATAAATCATTTGGAAACCTTCTTTCATTCCGTTCGTAAACTGAAAGGACAGCAGGTTTTATATTCAATTCATGAGCCACCGCTCTTTGTATTACATGTAAATACTCTTCGTGATATTCCTTAAATTGTTCAAAATGCATATGGACATCCCCTTTTTACCCCCAAGTGTATAAAAGAAAGAGTCCGTTTGGACAAAGTCAACAAAACGTTGATTCATACTAACGTAATGTTGGTTTTTGGAAAGAAAGTTTATAATCTGTTAAAATAGTTACTGAATTCTTAATTTAAAAATGATTCAAAGGTTATGGGAGGTGAAAGAACGTGGACCAAATTATTTTACACATACCGAACGTTACAATCCTCTTTCGTTTGAGCAAGCATTTGGCATTTGTAAAATGGTCAAACACGTACCAACAAGAAAAGCTAACAGAACGAATTCAAGAAGAAAAGTTGCATTATCTGTCATCGCCTTTCATCATGGGGGTGACAAAACATTATTTTATAGCAGTCAATCTCATGACGGATCGAGTGGCATTCAAAAAGAGAAAAGAAGCGCCGGCGAATGCAAACATTGAAATATTCCGCTTCCTATCACAAATGAAAATCGATTATTATGTCGATTCTTTCACTTTATTCATGGATTATAAAAGACCTCAAAAATTTGGCGTTCTTCGGTGACACATGAAAAACCTTTCCGATGAATAAAATGATAAACAAATCATTCACAAATCTAACCAAACTATGATAGAATGATAATAATCGGAATATTCAATATCGGAGGGATGAAGATGCTAACGGTACAGCGTATGACACCATTTTTCACCAGCCAAGAAGACTTTCGTTTACGTCTCGTATTTGCCTATCAATACTTTTCCATCGTCAAAGGCGGTGAAGTGTATCAATTCGTTCCATCTGAAGGCAAAGAAATTGTAGTCAATATGAAAAGCCTTCAAGTTGAAAACTTAGGGGAAGTCTTTGTTTTTCAAAGGGGCAGCCGGTTTATAAGATTACCGCTCTACCAATTGCTTCTCATTTCAGATCTTCATATCCACTTATCGACGATTCTTGAAGGTAAGTTGAACATCCAAGTGGAAATACCTGAAGTCGTCAAACGTGAAGCAGAAGTGCTCATCGATCAAATTGAAGAGGACAATAAAAACCGCATGATCGATTACGCACTCGAAACAAACAACAAGCAATTATTCAACCTATTGACGGAAGGAATGCAATCACATTGAAAAACAAGCCATAAGTAACACTTATCGTGTAGCAAACGGTAAGTGTTTTTTTATGCCCTGATTCGATTAGCGGGCGATAAGGTGCAATAAAACTACAAAAACGGTTGATCCCGTCAAGCCAAATAAGAAATCAAATAGAGTGAATTTGTATGTTTCATCTTTCTTCATCCGACCTACTCTCCTTTGTCGATTTCCCGGGAAATAATGCAAAATAGGAAATGGTATACTACTATAAGACTATCCAACGGAACATTATTTTATACTCAGCGAAATCTACGACATTGAAAAACTATAAAGATTTGGTAAAGTATTGATTACAGGGATTTTCAGAAAGGGATTGACGCCATGTTTTTTGACTACAAATTTTGGCACTTCTTGACAAGACCCCATGACTTAGGGGTTAATTTGCAATCGTCTTCTATGCGAAAGTTAAATAGCCGGATAGGGATTGTCTTTCTTTTAGGTGCAGTATTATTCGTCATACGCAATATTTGGGGAATGAACACCGAAGGGATAACGTCCGTCCTGGCGACAATGACTGACACGAACTACACAATCGCAAGATATGCCTCACTTGCCGGCTCCGTCATTTGGTCGGTCTTGTACATGGCATTCCACATTTTTGGTATCGCACTTGTCATCAGCCAAATAACAAAGATCCCTTATCAGCACGTGGTGCCGTTGCAAATAGGCATTACAGGCATTCTGTTAATGGAGAAAGCATTACTGTTCCTTGTTTTCTATTTAAAAGGTGCGACAGTACCCCTTTCATTTTTATCGTTCGGCCCGCTCGCTGTTACGATTATGGAAAACTGGTACATAATTCTATTTTTAAATCAGCTTACAGTGACAACTGCATTAATTATCACTTTGCAATATCGTTTCATCCGAGCATTTAAGAAGGAAGGAAAGTGGAGAGAGCAGCTTTGGATGTTGATTGGGTTACATGTTGCGATGGCGCTCATCACTGCATCCATTGCATTCATTCCATTCGATCGTTTGCTGAATTCACTTTTCGGAGGTGGATTTTAAATGAAAAAACGAATGAATATTGCAATTGCTGCAGTCGTCAGCCTCTTTATTGCAGTCAACATCCATTTGCTTTTTTCCGAAAAAAGCAAGGTACCAAAAACGATTCATGTTTCACAATACGAACGAATGTCAACCGATCAATACGAAGAAACTGTAAAAAAAGAAGGCTTGCTGTCACCAGAAGAGATGTACACCATTTACGTTGGTGATGGAGAGTCCATCGATCAATGGCTCGTCAAAGAAGGGGATCGCATACAAGTCGGTGAAGAAATTGCGCGATTGCAAACCGAACGAGCAGATAGCCAAATGGCTGCATGGGAAGCGGAAGAAGAAGGTCTACTCGACCAGCTGTCAGCAATAGACGAAACCATTTCAGATTTGGAATATGAGCGTGACAATGCACAATCCGGAGCAAATCACCAATCTACGGAAACAGCAGGGGAGACGGAAATTGAATTAAATATTCAAGTTGATCTCCACCAAGACGGCTCTTATTCTCAAGCGATCGCTGCTGCAGAAAGGGAGCGTTCAGAAATCGAACGACAACTAAAAATTATTGAAGCGCAGCTATCCCAAAATCCATCAAGGCCAGCGCTCATAAGCCCAATCAATGGCACGGTTGCTGAAATCCATAAAAACGGCACCATCCTATCGGCTGATATTTATAGCGAAGAGAAACTTATTAAGACATATGTACAACTCGAACAATGGCAAGACATCGAAATAGATGACACCGTTCGCTTGCAGCAGAACAGCTTAAAAACAGTCATTGAAGGAACGGTCGCTTTCATTTCAGAAGTTCCTGCCAGCGAAGATAAGTGGCGTCATGCATATGAGCAATTGGATCCGCAAAGGAACACCCACTCCTTAGATTTGTATGAAATCCATATTCGTCCGATCGAGCCATTGCAAGAACTGCCGTACGGTGCAAAAATGAACGCAGAAATTGTCGTCAACGAAGCCGATGCAATCTCAGTGAACAAGCAGTGGTTACTTCCGTTTGATCGACAAACTAAAACGGTATGGACATTAAACAATGAAGGAAAGGCCGTTAACACGCAAGTTTCCGTACCTTTTTACTCACATGACCGCGCTGTTATAACGGATGGCATAGAGGCAGGTGACATCGCCATTAAATATCCAGCCGACACAGCTTCGAACGTCATCACGTCTTTGCCATTCGAATTTCCTAATAAATCCGAGTGGCGAGCATTCGGCTGGAAAAACTACTTTAAATACGCATTTCTGAAATAAACCCAAAAGCGCCACGGTCTCAGACCATGGCGCTTTTCTATCCCACACACCGACCTCATAAAAGTCCATCATCGCGCATAAACTCCCAGAGGAACGCAAAAACTTCCCGCCCGCTCATAAACTCCCCGTCGAACGCATAAAAGCTTCCCACGACGCAAAAGCTCCCCGAATGCCGCAAAAACTTCTCATGCCGCGCATAAACTCCCAGAGGAACGCAAAAACTTCCCGCCCCGCGCATAAACTCCCAGAGGAACGCATAAAAGCTTCCCACGACGCAAAAGCTCCCCGAATGCCGCAAAAACTTCTCATGCCGCGCATAAACCCCAAGAAGAACGCAAAAACTTCCCGCCGCGCATAAACTCCCAGAGGAACGCAAAAACTTCCCGCCCCGCTCATAAACTCCCCGCCGAACGCATAAAAGCTTCCCACGACGCAAAAGCTCCCCGAATGCCGCAAAAACTTCTCATGCCGCGCATAAACCCCAAGAGGAACGCAAAAACTTCCCGCCGCGCATAAACTCCCAGAGGAACGCAAAAACTTCCCGCCCCGCTCATAAACTCCCCGCCGAACGCATAAAAGCTTCCCAACACGCATAAATCCCCTCACAAACGCATAAACATCTTCAGCAGACGCATAACTTTTCCATCGCTCAGGCCTTTATTTGTCAAAAGCATTGATCGCGACATGAAAGCTTCAAAGAATTAAAAGCAACCCGCGAACAAGCAAAAAAAGTGTGACTTCTTATTCTATTGGCAAGACTGCGTTGATATAATAGACCAATAGAGAAAAGTAAAAGAAACGAGGCGAGTGGAATGAGAAAAAACAGTGCTATCATTTTCTTCCTATTGGTCACTATTTTTTGCATCGGAAGTACAAAAGCGAGTGCAGAAGTAAAGAATAGTCAGCGTTATGTAGGTCTGCATGATAGAGTGCTGCCAATTGAGGATATTCGCGTAATTGATGGAGATACGAAAGTTCCACTCGCAGAAATCGCCAAATTTCTATATTTGCCTGTCACTGTGGAAAATGGAGCAACAGTCATTAATAAACGCGGCAAACAATTTGTGTTTGATCCAAAAACAGGGGAGACGATACAGGATGGGAAAGTGTTGTCCTGGGCTCCGTTTATTGAAGAAGATGGGACAATATTCATTAGCGTTAAGTATATTTCACGCGAAATCGGCTTTAAAATAGATTACTTGAAAAAGCAACAAACAATTAGGATTTACCGAGATGATTATGAGCATATGAGTCGTGAACTGTTTGAAAAAATGGTGATCGATTTAATTGAGGAAAAACTGACAAATCAAGAGACATCCGAAAAGTTAGAGGAGCTTGAGCTGAATCATGAAAAGGCGATTGTCTATTTAACATTCGATGATGGGCCGAATCAATTTACGACAATCAATAATGAAACTTTGAAAAATTATGGAGTACATGCAACTTTCTTTTTCCTTGGAAAGCAAATGCAAGCTAACGAAAAAATTGTTAAGACAGTCGCTAAAGACGGTCATTATATCGGCACCCATAGTATGACGCATGATAAAAACTTAGTTTATAAATCTACCGAGGCATTTATACAAGAGATGAATGAAGGTAGGGATTTGATTAAGCAAATGACCGGCAACGATGCAAAACTGTTGCGCGTTCCATATGGCAGCGTGCCGCACGTCACTCCAGAAATGGAAAAGGAACTCATTAAGCACGGCTATAAAATGTGGGATTGGGATGTAGATTCAAACGACTGGAGGTATACGGTCGAACAAGCAAATCAAATTTTCAATAATGTGAAGCGTGACGTCACCCGTGCCTATCAATCCGGCGACCGCCATATCGTTGTTCTTATGCACGATAGAATCCAAACGACGAAAGCTTTGCCTGAAATTATTGAATGGCTCCAAGCGGAAGGGTATATGCTGCAATCTTATAATCCTGACGAACACATCTCTCAAAATTTCTTGCGTGATACGTTATTATAAAACCGCCTACACGGGCGGTTTCAGCTTGTTGACAAACGCTCGCATACTGCGTTGCTCGTCTCGCTCGTCCCCTCATGAACCTAAGTTCTATTCGGGTCTTCGCTCGACTTCGCGCCTTGTCTGACAAGCGTTTTCAAGTCAAGCTGGGCAAACACCTATCTCATGACTACAAACCTTAAAAGAACCGCCTACACGGGCGGTTTTATAGTGTAAACAATAATATTTAACAGATCCTCGTCGAAGTCTTTCTGTATGGATTGGCTTGAAGTTGTGGAACAATCGCTTGCAACTATATCCATTTAGGCTATCCGCTCGACCTCACGCCTCTTCCGCTCCACCTCCTCCTTGCAACGCTCAAACCCACACACCCGCTCGACCCCACCAACCAACTACCTACCCCTCCTACTACTCCGTCAAAAACCACCCCTGCACCACCTTAAAATCCTCAGGATCCAATAACCTACCGATAGATAGCTATATTCACCCACACCCGAAAAAATGTTATATACCGAAACGCCTAACATTAAATTCCTTCTTCCCTCCCTTTGAACGATTTTTCCAAAAAGTCTATAAAATAGGCGTCTGTCACTATTTTCAAACTATTCTTTATGTGCTATCTTTTGAGATGCATGTTCTACTAAAATGATAAAAGGGGGAAAGGGAATTTGAAGAATCATAACTTCGCAAAGCTGTTCAGCTCGTTCTTAGCATTTGTTATGGTGTTTTCGTTGCTTATGCCTTATTCTGCACATGCGAATTCGATCGATGAAATCGATGGGAAAGCGGTGGAAACGGAAACGTTAAAAACGAAGCCATTTAAACAGAACAGCCAGGATGAAAGCATCTTGCAACAAAAAGCGGCTATCGCGGAACAGCTATCTGTCTTAGGCGGGGAAGCAAGGCTACATGACGACCTTAAAAATGTTACGGGCAGCCAAGAGGTTCCAATCATCATCCACTTTTCAGAGCGTTCCGTAGGGCTTGAAACGGGAATTAAAAAGTTGGCTGGGAAAACAATTTCAAGCACAGAAGCGAATCAAGTGAAGCAAAAAGTCCGTAACCAACAAATTTCAGCTAAAAAGGAAATGGCCATCAAAGGCATCAAATTTCAAGAAGGCTTTAGCTATGATACAGTGCTAAACGGCATTTCTGGTTCTGTCAAAGCGGACGACCTTCCTAAGCTATTAGAAGTGACAGGAGTCGTTTTGGTCGAGCCTGACACAATCGTTTACGCTCAAGCTTTAGACAAAGGATCTATCCCCAAGAAGCCTATTCCTTCTGACTCCAATCTTTCCGACAAACTGAAAGATGCTACGGTTGGCCCTGCAATGGACACAAGCATTTCATTCTTAGGAATTGAAAAGCTTTGGGCGGAAGGCTATGAAGGGCAAGGCATTAAAGTCGCGGTATTGGATACAGGAATCGATGCCGATCACCCTGACTTTAAAGGCATCTACAAAGGTGGGAAAAACTTCGTACCGCACACGGGAAATGATTATACAAGACCACGTGCTGACGACGATGCATCTGAAACATCTCCGGTAGAACGACCATCCCATCGCCCTGAATTCAACGACCGAGGAAATTCATTCTACACATCCCACGGCACTCACGTTGCCGGAACAATAGCAGCAATCGGTAACAACGAATATGGCATTAAAGGAATCGCACCTAAAGTGGACCTTTACGCTTACCGCGTCCTTGGAGCATACGGCAGCGGCGCGACTTCAGGCATTATTAAAGCGATCGACACAGCTGTCATTGAAGGCATGGACGTCATAAACCTTTCATTAGGCGGTGGCTCCAATAGCGAGACAGACGGTGCTTCTTTTGCAATTAACAACGCCATGTTAGCCGGCACAATTTCAGTTATCGCAACAGGAAACTCTGGTCCGAATCGTGGAACAATGGGCACACCATCTACTTCACGCCTCGGCATTGCAGTCGCGAACACGACAAACCCTGAAGCGCATTATGACGGGCATGTCAACATCACAGTGGGCGACTATAACTTATCAAAACAACTCAACATTATGGGAACGACATACGGACAAGACCTTTCTAAGCAACTTGACGGCGAATATGACATCGTCGCAGTGCCTAATATTGGTGCGGAAGCCGACTACGCAGGTATCGATGTCAACGGTAAAGTTGCTTTAGTTGCACGCGGCGACATTGCATTTGTTGATAAAATCGCAGCTGCGAAAAACAACGGTGCAGTCGCAATGATTGTTCACAACTTCGCGGGCGGAACGAATGCACCTGGACCATCCGGCACATTCCTTGGAGACGATTTTGAATTCATTCCGACTTTCGATATGTCTCAAACGGACGGCGAAGCAATTCGTGCAGCACTCAAAAATGCGGAAGGCAAAATTTCATTCAGCCAGTTCAATCAAACAATAACGGCCGGGGACGAAGTGAACAACTCGAGCTCACGTGGGCCATCCACACCAAACTTTGACATTAAACCGGACGTCAGCGCACCAGGTACAAATATTATGTCTACCATTCCGATGTACAAAGCAGATTTCCCAGAAGCAACATACGACCAAGCATACACGCGTAAAACGGGTACTTCCATGGCAACTCCGCACGTTGCTGGAATTGCAGCATTAGTGAAGCAAGCGAACCCGAATTGGGATGCCTTCGATGTAAAAGTTGCGCTATCCAACACGGCAAAAATATTAGACACGAAGAAGTACGATGTTTTCGACCAAGGCGCGGGCCGCGTACAAGCTTATGCAGCCGCACATCCTGAAATCCTTGCCTATGCAATTGATACGGCAAACAACGATGGGGAAACAGTTGAAAACTTGAAAGGGACTGTCACATTCGGTCCGCAACCTTTAAATAACGACGTCAATGTAACGAAACAAATCTTAGTGAAAAATCATAACGGCAACGGCGGCACGTACAATGCAACCGTCGAAGTGATCAAAGGATTCGGAGATGCAACGGTCACGATCGACAAGCCATCCTTCACACTATCGAGCGAGCAGCTTCTAAATGTCACATTGAAAGCATCCAAAAATCCAAATGCTGAACATGGTGCAGAAATACTTGGTTACATCCACATTACAGGCGGCGATACGCCAGTCTCCTTGCCGTTTGCAGCGGACTTTGGCGGAGAAGCGGCTACACAGCTGAAAGATATGGAAATTACGGAAACAGACCTATCCTTCAACGGTGACGGAGTAAAAGACGAAGCGATGCTTTACTTCACAATTACAGGCGATGTCGGTCTGAACCTCATTGAAATTTGGGATATTATGGATCCTGAAGGTGGCGTTTACGGTGATGGCTACATCGGCTACCTGCATGCAGGCACTTCATTGGGCGCAGGCTCATACCAGCTCCGTATCGGCGGCACATACAAGCCGTGGAGCGATGATCCGCAAACGAAAATACCAGACGGTCTTTACACGATCGACTACACTGCACAAACAGTTTCTGGAAATCCGCCAGTGATCGGCGACTATGTAGGTCCGATTGTAGTAAAATCTGAAGCAGGTACGATTGAAGGGGCATTGGAAGGCAAAACCGTTACTGGTAAAATTGACGATGCTTACATTGGATACCAAAAAGAATTGGTTGATTATGGCCTTGGCTATGACATTAACACGAAATTGAAAGCATCTTACGAAGTGGTTGCAGAAGAGAAAGTTATAGCGTCTGGCCAAGTGAAATTGGAACAAGACGGCACATTCTCATTCGAGCTCCCTGAACTTGACAAAGCAAAGCACTCAATCATCGTGAAGTACGAAGACGCTGCTGGCAATAAAGCAGAAGAAATCGTCTATAAAGCAGGCGATCAAGTTGACGGAGCCGTCGAGTACAAGCTGAGCGATGAAAGTGTCACCCTGAAACCGAATGAAAACACGAAAATAACAGTAACTGAAACGACAACAAAGCCTGATGGTACAACAGAAGAAAAAGACGTTACTGAAGCAGCAACATTCACGTCCTCTGATGAAAAAGTTGCTACAGCTGAAAAAGGATTGATTACAGCAGTCGCTGCCGGAACAGCCGAAATCACGGTTCAATACGAAGAATTCACAGCAACGATCGCAGTGGAAGTGACTGAGGATCCGCAAGGCGAAGACAAAGTGACGTATTCCGTAAGCAAAACGAACGTCACATTAGGCGTAGGCCAGCAAGAACAGCTTTTCGTTACAGAAACAACGACAAAAGCGGACGGTACAGTCATCGAAAAAGATGTAACTGGCCAATTGTCGTACAACGTCGTCAATAATAAGTTTGCGACAATCCATAAAGGGCTCATCACGGCAAAAGCGCCTGGCAAAACGCAAGCGCGCATTATGATTCCGAATGAAGAAACAATTTATGTATACCTTGAAGTGACGGCAGTACCGCAAGACATCGTTACGTATTCTGTCAATAAAAAGAACATGACATTAGGCGTAGGCCAGCAAGAACAGCTTTACGTCACAGAAACAACAGTTAAGCCAGATGGTACGGTCATTGAAAAAGATGTCACTGGCAATCTACGCTACAACGTTGTCAACAATACGTATGCGACCGTCCAAAAAGGGCTTGTAACTGCGAGGGCGGCAGGAAAAACGCAAGTGCGTATTCAAATTCCTGATGAGGAAGCGATCTACGTCTATCTCGAAGTGACGGAATTGCCGCAAGATATTGTCACCTATACGACGAATAAAACCAATCTATCCATCGGCGTCGGTCAACAAGAACAGCTTTACGTTACAGAAACGACTGTAAAGCCGGACGGCACAGTAATTGAAAAAGACGTAACAGGCTTCGGCAAATACAATGTCATAGACAATACAGTCGCAACTGTGAAAAAAGGCCTTGTCACCGGGTTGAAAGCGGGCAATTCACAAGTTCGTATCATCATAAACGACAAAGAAACGCTGTACGTTTACGTTGAAGTGAAGCAACAACCACAAGACGTCATCTCGTACGAATTGAACCAAACAGACATGAAGCTTGAAGTAGGTCAGCAAGAGCAGTTGAAAGTAACAAAAACTACTGTAAAACCAGACGGAAGCACGACACAAAAAGATGCGACAGTAGACGCAAGATTTAACGTCGTCAACAAAGACATTGCATCCGTTCAAAGAGGGCTCGTTACGGCAAAACAAGCAGGGAAGACGCAAGTGCGCGTAGTAATGCCAGATGGCGATGTCACACTCGTCTATCTTGAGGTGACTGGCCAGTCTACACCGCCTGCTGCACCAGACGTAATTACGTACGCTGTCAATAAAACCGAAACTGCCCTCAACGTAGGTGACACCGACCAATTGACAGTAACCGAAACAACAACGAAAGCAGATGGCAATCAAACCGAAAAAGATGTTACAGCAACATCGGTATTCACGACGGCAGATCCATCCATCGCCACCGTCGAAAACGGAGTAGTAACAGCAGTCGGCGCTGGGGAAACAGCAATCACGATTACAAACGGCGGCTTTACAGCAACAGTCCAAGTGACAGTGACAGAAACGGCTCAAAACACAATCACTTACGCTGTCAATCAAACCGAATTCTTCTTAACAATTGGGGAAACAGGCATGCTCGAAGTGAGTGAAGTGACGAATTATGCAGACGGAACAAACACAATGCTTGATATTACTGCTGATGCTTCTTATTCGATTGCAGATGATCGTATTGCGATCGTCGATAGAGGAACAATAATCGCTTTAAACGAAGGCCGCACAGAAATCACTGTGAAATACGGCGATTTCATAGAAGTGATCACGGTCAACGTTGCGGCAAATACTGAGCAACCAGCGAAGCATATCATTACAGAGGACAGCATCCCTTCAAAAGGTGATATCTTCATTAACCTTTCTTCATCTGAAGAAGAAATCGATGTTGAAATGAGCCAAGCAGTATTACAAGCAATCGTTGACAACAAAAATGAGCTCTTCATTCAAAAAGGCAGTGCAACATTTACTTTCGATAGAAGCGCTTTGCAGGAGTTACAGAAAACATCTTTCGGAGATGTCACAATTACGTTCGGCAGCACATACGCAACCGACAGTAACGCGGTCTCCGACGTATACACAATTGCAATTTACGATGGAACAGGTGACAGCAAGCAGTTAAACAACGGCTTCAACAAGAAAATTGAAGCAACGGTTCCTGTCGATGAGTCGAAAATCACAAAAAAAGCAAAAGTTCACGTAATGAACTACTACACAAACGAACGCGTTGAAAACAACGCAAAAGTGTATAATGGCACTGTCAACTTCAGAGCAAAAGAAGCAGGTGCGTTTTACGCGATTGCAGACTAATGAACAACGGGGCTGTCCAGAAAGTCAGTGAAAACTGATTTTCTGTGATAGTCCCTTTCTGGTTGGAGAATAAATGGGGAACCCCTGACAACCGTTGCTTTCCGTTCCAGGCGCACGCTTTCCGGGGGGCGGGCGGTGAGCCTCCTCGTTCGCTTCGCTCCCTGCGGGGTCTCACCTGTCCCGCTAATCCCCCAGGA